>CAIRTQ010000034.1 GCA_903881545.1 uncultured Elusimicrobia bacterium | reverse complement strand
CCGCCCTCCCACCCGCATCCAAAAACGATTCTTGATGCCGCCGGTAGGATTCCAGAACACGCTCCTTCAGCGCCGCCGGCAGGACCTGCATGCGATACATCGCGGGGGACACGAGAACATTGAGCCCGAACGCATCGCGATCGATATATCCCTTCTCGACCCATTCCCGATGGAAATCCGGCAGATGCAGCGCGTTGAATATGCTGAGGGTCGCAAAGACCGAAAACGCGACATCCGGGCACCGGCGCAGCATCTCCTTCCGGTTGGCCACCACCGCCTCCCAATTCAGGTCTTTCCTCAAATACTCGCCGCGCCGGCCGGAGCCGTCGAGACTGGCAAGAACCCTGACATCGTGGAAGCGCGACCACAGGTCGATCACGTCCCGGCCCTGGAATCGCATGGTGGAGAAATTCGTATTGTAGGTCAGGCGCACACCCGTCAGGCCCCGCGCGATAAGGAAATCCAATATCCGGTAGTGCTCCTCCATGATGAGCGGCTCACCGCCCACGAAGGAAATCCCTTCGAGCCCCTCTTGCAGCGCCGGCTGTAGCTGGCGCCAAAACGCGTCCCAATCGTCATAAGGCTTATGAATTGGTCCGCCCTCCACCGGCAAGCCTAACGCCTGGGCATCCGCCATCCAAGCGCTGCTTTGCATCGGGTCGCATATCCGGCAGCGCAGATTGCAGACATTGGAGAAACGGATGTCAAGAAGCGGCACAGGAAGCAGCGGCAGCGTCCCGTCCAGAGCGGTCAGCCGCTCGCGACCGCGATGACGGCCTAAAAAGACATTCATTTCTTGCCGCACACTCCGAAATCCCGCCCGTTCATCCTGGTAGCATCTCCAGCATCCTGCCCTTGGGCGTCCGCACATCATGTCCAAACGCAATGATTTCATGTTTGAGGAATTCCAAAGCTCGTCGATCGACGACGAGCGGACATTCCCCAGAGGCGGGCCGCTCCACATGCAGCAGGGACGTAATGATCCATCCGTACGGATATGCAAATTCGTCCATGGCAGCAGGCAAAACATCCGCTCCCGCGTCGAATTGGCCGCACCGTCTCTCGCCAGACTAGGCGAAAGCGCCCCCCCGGACCCGGCGGGCCTCCCCGCCAAGCCGCCCATGGCCCTATCCCGCTCCAGGCGGTCCATCAGTTCGGTGCAAACGACGGCGCTCTTCGGATTGATCGCCATGGCCCTGGCCAGAGCCGCCTCGGCCTCGGCCGATCGCCCCTGGCCGCGATAGACGACGCAGAGACCGATGTAGGCTCCGTCATCGCGCGGTTCCAAGGCCACGGCGCCTTTGAACTCAACCTCGGCCTCGGCCCATTGGCCCCAGAGGAAATACATTTGTCCCATACAGAGATAAGCGACGACATCGTGCGGAACGATGGCTTTGGCCTTTTCAAATTCCGCCGCCGCCTCCAGCCTCCGGCCACAGCTGCCATGGATTTCCCCTAAATGGAAGTGCGCGCCGCTGTTGCGCGGATCGATGACTATGGCCTTTCCAAACTCCACCTCGGCCTCCGAAAATCTGCCTTGATCTTGATAAAGGACACCCAATTCCATGCGGGCCGGGCCGTCCTGTTGCTCGAGCTCCAGCGCCCTACGCAATGCCGTCTCGGCCTCAGGCCAGCGCTCCTGCCTGCGATAGATCCGACCGAGCTGGCGATGGGCCTCTCCAAGTCTTGGGTCTATGGAGATGGCTTTCTCAAGTTCCGCCTTGGCTTGCGGAAAATTGCGTTGGTCTTCATGAAGGACGCCCAGCTCAATATAGGCGCCGGCGTCCAGCGGGTCGAGCTCCAGCGCCTTGCGCAAGGCGGCCTCGGCCTCGGAAGATTGCCCTTGCCTCCGACATATCCGCCCGAACCGGCGATGAGCCGCACCCTGGTCCGAGTCTATGGAAATAGCCCTTTCGAACTCCGCCTTAGCCTGCGGGAATTTGCGTTGGTCTTCGTAGAGAACGCCCAGCTCGATACAAGCGCCGGCGTTCCGCGGATCGAGTCCCAGCGCCATGCGCAAAGCCGCCTCGGCTTCAGACAACCGCCCTTGCCTGCGGTAGATGCCCCCCAGCTGATATTGGATCCAACCATTGTTCCTGTCTTGGGCTAGTGCTCTCTCAAGCTCCATCGCGGCTTCCGTGAATCTCTCTTGATCTTGGTAAAGAGTTCCCAACTCAATATGAACCGCACCGTCCTGTGGGCCAAGAGTCAGCGCCTGCTTCAAGGCCGCCTCGGCCTCGGATGAGCGCCCCTGCCCGCGGTAAATCCGCCCTAGCTGGCAATAAACCCAACCACGGTCCCCGTCAATAGCTATGGCTTTCTCAAATTCCGCCGCTGCCTCCGAGAATCTGTCTTGGTCCTGGTAAAGGGATCCCAACTCGCTACGGGCCCAGCCGTTTTGTGAATCGAGCTCCAGCGCCTTGCGCAACGCCGCCTCGGCCTCAGAAGGCCGGCCCTGCTTGCGGCAGATCCGCCCAAGTTGGCAATGAGCCCCGACATGGTTCGGGTCTATCGCGATGGCTCTTTCGAATTCCGCCGCGGCCTGCGTGAATTTGCCCTGATCCTCCAAGAGAGAGCCCAACTCGATGTGGGCGCGGCAGTCCTGAGGGTCAAGCTCCAAGGCCTTGTGCAATGCCGCCTCGGCATCCCGCGGATTCATGCAGCAGCCTCGAAGAGTTCGGCCAGTTCCGGAAAGACCTCGCGGCAGTCTTCTCCGCGCAGATGGTCCAGGCGACGCGTCATGTCCACGAACTCTGGCAGCAGCTCGCTGCAGTCCTGCGCCTGCAAAGATTGCACTGCGGCCGCGAAATCGCGCGCCGACCTCCCGTCGGCATCCAAGAATGATTCTTGATGCCGCCGATAGGACTCCAGAACCCGCTGCCTCAGCGCCGCCGGCAGGACCTGAATGCGATACATAGCGGGATTCAGGAGCATGTTGAGCGTGAACGCATTGCGCCCAATATAGCCCCTCTTGACCCATTCCCGGTGAAAATCAGGCAGATGCAGGGCATTGAATATGCTGAGGGTCGCCGAGATCGAGAACTCAACATCAGGACACCGGCGCAGCATCTCCTCCCGGTTGGCCACCGCCGCGTCCCAACGCAGGCCCTTCCTCAGGTATTCTCCCCGCCGGCCGGAGCCATCGAGGCTGGCGCTGATCTTGACGCTGCGGAAACGAGACCACAGGTCGATCACATCTCGCCCTTGGAACCGCAAAGTCGAGAAGTTAGTCGCATAGTGCAATCGTACATCCGTAAGTTTGCGCGCGATGAGGAAATCCAGTATCCGATAGTGCTCTTCCATGATGAGCGGTTCCCCGCCTGCGAAGAAAATCTCTTCTAGCCCCTCTTCCAGTAGCGGCTGCATCTGGCGCCACAGCGCATCCCAATCTTCATAAGACTTGCGTATGGGCTCGTCCTTGACCGGCCAGCCCAAAGCCCGGGAGTCCTCCATCCAGGCGCTGCTTTGTGTCGTATCGCATGTCCGGCAGCGCAGATTGCAGACATTGGAAAAGCGGATGTCGAGCAACGGCACGGGGAGCCACGGCAGCGTCCCGTCCGGCGCGGTCAGGCGCTCGCGGCCGCGATAGCGGTCCCATTCAATGTTATATTTTTGTCGCATGCTCAAAAAGCCTGACCGCTCGTTCTCGTAGCATCCCGAGCATCCCGCCACTGGGCGCCCGTTCATCATGTCCGAGCGCAGAGCCTTCATGCTCGAAGAATTCCACAGCTCCACCAGCGACCCTGCGCGGGCATTCCCAAAAGGCGGCCCGCTCCACATGCAGCAGGGGCGGGGAAAACCGTCCGTGCGGACATGCAAGTACATCCAAGGCAACAGACAGAACACCTGTTCCCGCATCTGTTCATTGACGTTTCCGCCAATAGTCACAGCCGGGGCAAGACGATTCCGGGATCCGGTGCAGGCCCAGGAGGTGCCAGGGTTTATCGCCAAGGCCTGCTGGGAAGCCGATTCCGCCTCAGCCGTCCGCCCTTGGCTGCAACAAATCGCCCATAGACCCATATAAGCCCGGTCATTGCTCGGTTCTATGGCTAACGCCTTTCTAAACTCGGCCTCGGCCTCGTCCCATCGACCCTGCCGACGATAGACATTCCCCAGCTCCAAATGTGCCATTTCACTACGCGGACCACAGACAATGGCCTTCTGGAATGCGGCCTCGGCCTCTGGCAATCTGTCTTGGTCCTTGTAAAGACAGCCCAATTCGACGCGGGCAACGCCATCCTGCGGGTCAAGCTCTAACGCCCTATGCAATGCCACCTCAGCATTGGACCAGCGTCCCTGCTTGCGGTAGATCCACCCAAGCTGGCAATGAGCCCTGCTATTGGAGGTTGTCCCGCTCGTAGTTGAAAGCCCTTGAGGCGAGACCCTGTTATTGTACACCGGCTTCCCCTTCCTGTCCAATTTCTCGACGGAGAGCTTTGACCAGAACATCCATAGAGGATGCT
>CAIRTQ010000033.1 GCA_903881545.1 uncultured Elusimicrobia bacterium | reverse complement strand
CTACCTGCACCGCATCGTTCGGGAAACTCTGCTCGAACGCGCTTCGCTTTTTGATCTGCTCAGTCTAAACGAATCCAGGCTGGCACGCCTCAAAGGTCACGACCCCCAACTATGCCTCGAATTTTAACCGGACAGGAGTGTACCCAGAATTATACCTAAAGGGAGCGAGCCGGACGGCCTTTATTGTAAAATTACCCCATGCCTATCGAACAGACTCTCATTCTCATCAAGCCCGACGGGATGCGCCGCCAGCTCACCGGCCTCACCATAGACCGCCTTGACGCGGCCGGCCTCGAGCTAGTCGCCGCCAAGATGGTCAGCGTCAGCACGGAACTAGCCGAGAAGCACTACGCGGAGCACGTGGGAAAACCTTTCTATCCGAACCTCATCAAATACATCCGCGGAGAGTTCCACGCCTTCCCCGACCACCGCGTCCTGGCCATGGTCTACCGCGGGGAAGGCTGCATCGCCAAGGTCCGCGAGGTCGCCGGCGCCACCAATCCCGAGCAGGCCAAGCCCGGCACCATCCGCGGCTCCTTCGGCCGGGTGACCACGGCCGGCCAATTCGAAAATGTCCTGCACGCATCGGCCAACGCGGCGGACGCGGCGCGCGAAGTCGCGCTCTGGTTCAAGACCGCAGAAATCCTGCCATGAAGCAGGCGCTCCTGGCGCTGCTGCTCTGCGGCCTCCCGGCCCTGTCGCGGGCAACCGACATCTCCCAGCCGGCCGTCCCCGTCCTACCGGGCATCACGGTGAACCTCGACTCCAAGGACGGATGGAAACTCACGGCCATGTACAACCCGCCCCAGCCAGGCCAATTGACCCTGCTGCTCTTGCACGGCACGGGCGGCCGCAAGGAGGACTGGCGCCGACTGGCCAAGCCGCTCTTTCGGCTCGGCTACGGCTATCTGGCGCTGGACCTGCGCGGCCACGGTGAAAGCCATGCCGCGCCCGAGGGCAAGCCCACAGTCTGGAAGAAGTTCGTGATCAGCAAGGAATATAACGAATATCTCAACATGATGGCGGACCTGGATGCGGGAGTGGATTACCTCGTCGGCCAGGGCATCCCCGAGGACAGGATCGCCATCATCGGAGCGGATGTTGGCGGCAGCCTTGGACTGCGTTACGCCGCCCTGCATCCCAAGTTCCCCATGGTCGCGCTGCTCTCCCCCGGCATGAAATACCAGGAAGTCACGACCGTCAACGCCATGCGCCTCTACAAGGGCCGGCCCATCCTGATGGTCTACTCTGAAGCGGATAAGACCTCTGCGCATGAAACGCCGATCCTTTACGGCTTCGCCAAGATCTCGGCCGGAGCGTCCAAGGTCACGCTGCTCGTCGCCCCCCAGGAGCACGGGGCCAGAATGCTGCGCGGGCCGGTCATCGGCCAGGTCATCGCTTGGTTGCAGAACCCGGTCCAGCCGGAGGTCGCGGCTTCCAGCTCCACCACCGTAGCTCCCGCGCCGGCCTCCTCGGATACGATCAAGGACGAGGACGAGCCGGCAGACGCCGCCCCCCTGGCGCTGGAGCCGCAATGACCCCCCTGCCGCCGCGCGCCTATGCGCGGCTGCCCACGGAGCGGCCCAACCCGCGCACCCGCCATATCGACCGGCGCAGCGCCTTGGGCATAGCCCAGGCCATCAACCGCGAAGACGCATTGGTGGCCCTCGCGGTGGGACGGCAGAGCCGGGCCATAGCCCAGGGCATGGAGATGCTGACCGCCTGCCTGCGCCGCAAAGGGGCAATAGTCTTTCTCGGTGCGGGCACCAGCGGCCGCTTGGCGGTCCTGGAAGCGGCGGAGTGCCCGCCCACATACGGCACAGCGCCCCGCCAGATCAGGGCGGTCATGGCGGGAGGCAGAAGCGCGGTCTTCCGCTCCAAGGAAGGGGCCGAGGACAACGGCCGGGCCGGAACCCGGGCCGTGGCCGGACTGGACGAGGCTGACGCCGTCGTAGGCATCGCCGCCTCAGGGGTCACGCCCTTCGTGCGCGCCGCGTTACGCGCGGCGCGGCGGCAAGGCTGCCGCACCATCCTGATCACTTCGAACGAATCCGCTCCCGCTGGCTCGGCCGAGCTCACCATCGCGCCTAGCGTAGGGCCTGAAGTTGTCGCCGGCTCGACGCGCTTAAAATCCGGGACGGCAGCCAAGCTGGTCCTCAACGCCCTGACCACCGGAACCATGACCCTCCTGGGCAAGGTCTATGACCATTGGATGGTGGACCTACAGCCGACCTCGCGCAAACTCAAGCTGCGCGGAGAGCGCATCATCGCGGAGCTGGGGCAGGTCGGTCCGGCCCGGGCCCGGGCGCTGTTCAAGGCCTCAGGCTGGAGCGTGAAGACCGCGGTGGTCATGGCCCGTAAGGCGCTGACCGCGGCGCAAGCGCGCAAACTCCTGGCGAAACGCTCCGGCTCCCTGCGCCAGGCATTGGGGGCCTCATGAAAGGAAAGATCCAGGTCGAGTCGGTCGGCAGCGTCGCCCTCAAGACCAACCCGTTAGGCGACCCGCGGCTGCGCCAGGTGCCGATTTATCTTCCCCCCTCCTACGGCACTATCCGGGGCCGGCGCTATCCCATCATCTACTGCCTGGCCGGTTTTACTGGCGGGGGCCGCAGTTTGCTCAATTTCAGCCACTGGCGCGAGAATCTGCCCGAGCGCTTCGACCGTTTGATTGCGGAGGGCAAGGCCCGGGAATGCGTCCTGGCCATGCCCGACTGTTTCACGGCCTTCGGCGGCAGCCAATACCTCGATTCGCCGGCCACGGGCCGCTACGAGGAACATGTGGCGCTCGAACTGATCGGCTTCTTCGAGGACAAACTCTCGGTCAGCCGACAGGCCGCAGGCCGGGCCGTGGCGGGCACGTCATCGGGCGGCTACGGCGCGCTCATGCTCGCCATGCGCCACCCGGATGTGTTCGGGCATACGGCTAGCCACAGCGGCGACATGCTCTTTGAACTCTGCTACGGACCGGACATCGCCAAGGCAGTCTCGGCTCTGGGAAAATACGGGGGCTCGATAGAACAGTTCCTCAAGAAATTTCGGGCGGCGAAGGACAAGGATGGATTCGACCATCCCCTGGTCAACCTCGTGGCCATGTCCGCCTGCTATTCCCCCAACCCCAAGAGCCGGCTGGGCTTCGACCTGCCGTGCGACCTTCACACCGGGGAGATCATCCCCGAGGTCTGGCGGCGCTGGAAAGCACTCGACCCGGTGGCGGCCGCGCCGCGATACCGCGCCAACCTCAAGAAACTTAAGACTATTTTCTTCGACGCCGGGACTCGCGACGAGTTCTCCCTCCATCTCGGCGCGCGGAAACTTTGCCGGGTTCTTACGGGTTTGGGAGTGAACCACACCTACGAGGAACACGGCCTCGGCCACTTCGACATGGCCGAGCGCTGGAGCGTTTCCCTGGCTCTCCTCTCACGGAGACTGACCCCGTGACGGAACGAGCGGCCCAACCAGAACCAGTACGGCTCTCCTTCCGGCGCGGCGCCAAGGGCAGCGGCGTGACCCGCGTCGAGCGCCTCATCATGCACCCCACGCTCAAGAATCATCTCCTGGCCGAACTCAAACGGCGCCTCGGCTGCGGCGGCGCGATCAAGGGCGGAACCCTGGAATTCCAGGGCGACCACCGCGGCGTCCTGGAGCCGGAACTGGCGAGCCGCGGATTCAAAATCCGTCGGGTCGACCCCTAGTGACGAATCCACCCCATGCCATGACCGATGCCCTGCCTTCCGTAAGCGTCATCGTCCCGGCGCACAATGAAGAAGCGATGCTGCCCTTATGCCTGGACTCTCTCATGCGGCTCGATTACCCCAAAAAGCTGCTTGAGATCATCGTGATCGACAACAATTCGACGGATGGCAGCGCTGGAATCATCCGGGGGTTCCCCGTGCGCTATGTCTTCGAGGGTAGGAAGGGGCGGGCCCGCGCCCGCAACACCGGACTGAAGGCGGCCACCGGAGAAATCATCGCATTCACCGACGCTGACGCCGTAGTCGACAGGGACTGGCTGCGGAGACTCATGCCGTGCTTTCGACAGCCGGGCATAGGCGGCTGCGGCGGCAGGAACGCATCCTTCCGACCGACCACCTGGATTGAGAGATTCTTCGAACAGGAAGACCAGGGCTTTCCGGAGAGCGCTGAAACCTGTTTCGAGAACTACTTCGTCGGGACGCTCTTCGCCGCGAGCAACATGGCCTGCCGCCGCCGCATCCTCGATGAGGTCGGCCCTTTTGACGAAAGGCTCTTCGCGAGCGAGGATCTCGACCTGCTCTGGAGGATCAACCTCAAAGGCCACCAACTCAATTACGTCGAGGACGCCATTGTTTACCATAAGCGGCCGGCGGCCTGGAGCGCTCTGGTGGAGATAGGCGTCCGATATGCCTACGACCACTTTCGCCTCATCAAAAAATACGAACCCGTGGTCGGGATGTCCTTCGCCTGGGGCGCCGCAGCGCGCAAGACGGGCGCCAAGCTGTGCGCCGCCGTGCGGCAGGCGTGGCGAGGGCGTTTTGAGCAAAGCCGCTTCGATTTTCTCACCGCCGCGCTTACCGCGATGCATCTGGCGACCGCAGCTTATGGCTGGGCAGCAGGCACCCTGGGCCAGAGGATCAAGATGACGCCCTTGGGTTTCGCCCCGGCGCCGGTGATATGGCGCTGGGACAGCGCCGGAGATGTCCTGATATTGGATCTCGTGAACAAGAACGGTTACCATCTCGAAGGAGCCGCCGGCCGGATCTGGGAGCGCTGGGCGTACGGGGATGCCCCCGCCGCCATCGCCGACGCGATCCAGAATGAATATGGGGTCAGCCGGGAAGACGCCCGCGCCGATGTTGAACACCTGATCTCGGAACTATCCCGGGGCAATGTCCGGCCTCGGATGACGGACCAAATCGCCTAGAATGAAAACATCGAAACGGCGTGCCACGAAAGCCAAAATACTGCTTCTTGCCTCGGAGCCGGCCGATCACATCGAAGCCGCAGCGAGGATGCTGCTGCGTCGCTACGACGTCTATCTCATCTCGCCGCTGCATTCGTTCTTCAATAATCCGGCATACAGACGTCAGCTGAGCGACGCGGGGATACGCCTGCTTGATGGCCCCGACATGCGACGCCTACTGCACCGGAATCTTCTGCGGCATGCCTTCGCAGCCGTCGCCATCTTTGTCAGAGAATCCGTACAGATGAGCGCCTTGATGCGGGATGTGAGGGCCCTCGCCCCTCATAGCAAGATCGTGGTCTTTGCCGGGACTTTGGACATCTACCACCGTCTGCCCCGCGCTGCGCTCTCCCGCCTGTTTCAGCAGGAGGGGTTCGCCCTCCAGCTTCTGACTGCGTACGCGCAGGCGGATCTTGTCATCACCGAGACCGCAGAAGACAAGGGCCTCCTGCACCAGGAAAACCCCACGCTTCGCGTAGAGACCGTCCCACTGCTGAGCAAGCCTTCGGGCCGGCTCGCCCTACAGCGGTTGCCGGACTTATTCGCAGACATAGGGCCGACACCGGAAACGCATGCCAAGAATGATTTAACCAGCATTATAATCCTCAATCACAACGGCCTGCAGTATTCCAAGCGCTGCATCAAGAGTATCGTGAAATACACCCATAAACCCTACGAGCTCCTGCTGATAGACAATGGCTCGACGGACGGCACCGCGAAGTATCTGGAATCCGTCCCCGGAGCCACGGTCATCCTTAACCCGGATAACCGCGGTTTTGCCGCGGGTTGCAACCAGGGAATCAAGAAGGCCCGGGGCAAATACCTACTCTTGCTCAATAACGACACCGTGGTCACGCCCTTGTGGCTTGACCGGATGATTGCCTGCGCGCAGAGCAGCCGCGCCATCGGATTGGTAGGCCCCCGCACGAATTCCATCTACGGGGTGCAAATGACAGCCCCCGGCCCGTATCGCACTCTGGCAGACATGATCCGCTGGTCGCGGATGCGCCACCTAGCGCATCTGGGCGATTGGTTCGAAGTCTTCGCACTAACGGGCTTTTGCCTTCTCATCAAGAGGGAAGTGGTCAAAGCCGTCGGGCTCTTGGACGAACAGTTCGCCTGGGGACCTTTTGAGGATTACGATTACTGCCTGCGGGCAAGGATCGCCGGGTTCCGCTCCTTTTGCGTCAATGATGTGTTCATCCATCATTACGGCTCGAAAGGATATGCGCCCGGAGTCTTGCTGGACTATAGAAAAACGAATAGAGACATCTTCATCAGGAAGTGGGGAAAGCCGTTGTATGAACTCTTGCAGCAGAGCCTGATGTGCAGCACCATCGGCTTTCCCACGGTCCACTAGCCCCCACCCATTTTTTGATTCTTGCCCATAAAAAAGATAGACTGACGACCATGCCCGCGCAGCCGAGCGGGATGCCTAATTTCCTAAAGCGACATGCCCCTGCCGACCGTCAGCATCCTAATTCCTGTTTATAATGAGGAGGAGATGCTGCCTTTCTGCCTGGATTCCTTGATGGCGCTTGATTATCCCAAGGAACTTCTGGAATTCATCATCATCGATAATCGCTCGACGGATTCGAGCGCCGAAATCATAAAAAGATACCCGGTACGCTATGTATTCGAGCCCAGAAAAGGCCGCAGCGCAGCCCGGAATGCAGGCCTGAAGATCGCCTCCGGGAACATCATCGCCTTCACGGATGCCGATTGCGTGGTAGGCAGGCACTGGATAAAGAATTTGGTCAAAGGATTCTCCACCCCGAATGTCGGCGGCTGCGGCGGAAGCACGCGATCCTACCGGCCTGCCAACACCATCGAGAAGGCCTTCTACTGGTTCCAAAAGCACCAGAACCAGAACAACGGGAACGATGACATCAACGAAGAGAACTATTTCACCGAGCCACTGTTCGCCACCTGCAACCTAGCCTGCCGCCGAGAACTATTCAGCCAGGTCGGTTCTTTCGACGAATATTTCGCCGCAGGAGAAGACACCGACCTCATATGGCGCATCAATCTGAAGGGACATCAACTGCGGCATATGCGCAACGCCGTCGTCTTTCACAAACATCGCGATAAGATCGCGCAATTGCCGGAAGTATTCCTCCATTATGTCTATTGGCAGTACTGCCTCATAAGAAAATACGAAGGCATAATCGGTCTGTCGCTGTCCGGGCGGCGCATGCTGGCCGACACGTTCAAGAATGCCCTTCTGGCTGGAAGAAGCGTCTTCCAAGTGGAGCGCGCCAAGAACCTGAGCGTCTATTCTTTCCGGCTGATCTTTTCCTTCATGGGATTGCTCACCTGGATATACGGCTCTCTGGAAGAATGGTTTGGGAAAAGGCGGGCTTTCGCCCCTTTGACGTTCGTTCCGAAGCGGCTCGTTTGGCGGT
The DNA here is from genome assembly GCA_903881545.1 of uncultured Elusimicrobia bacterium. GTDB lineage: Bacteria > Elusimicrobiota > Elusimicrobia > UBA1565 > UBA9628 > UBA9628. The sequence continues at coordinate 61,531 of CAIRTQ010000033.1, read as the reverse complement.
GGGGCAGGACCGGGGACGTCAAGGCCGTCAACCTGCAGAGCGGCTTCGGTTATCAGTTGCACGGCGTCGGCGCGAGGGTCTGGGAGCTTTTGTCGGAAGGAAAGACCGAGGAGGAGATAATCAAAGAAGTCGAAGCATCCGGCGCGGCGCAATCAGAGGAAGCACGAAAAGACATCGACACCTTGCTGCAGGAGTTGAAAGACGACCACCTGATCGCTTTCTTATCACAAAGATAGAAGGAGCGCCAGATGAAGAAGAAACCCGAGCCAAAGAAAATCTATAAAAAACCAATCTTGAAGAAATTCAAATTGACCACCAAGTTGGGCGTTTCCACGATGTTCGTGTAGCGACAAGTCTACGCTTGGCGCAGAATCCTGCTAATTTGTATAATAATTTAAATTCATTTAAGGAGACTTCAACATGAAAACCAATCCAGAGGAATATCTCCGTTCGCTGGGAGTCGTCGCCAAGGATGTGCACCAAAGATTACAGCAAGTCCTGGAATATGCGGAAGGCATCTCCCCGGAACCGATCGAAGACCTTTTCTTTTCTGAGTATATCAACCGCGACGGCGCGCGCGTCCACGAAAGCCTGTGGCTCTTCTCACCGAGCCACCTCATCGAGGCCCGCGATTGGCTCTCAATCGACGACCTCAACTTACTGCCGTTGCGGCACAACATTCGCGACCTCCATTGGCGGTCAAGCCATGTCGATCTCCAGAACGGAAAGAGCGGGACCGAGGCGCGCGCCAATCTGGATTTCAAAGCGGGCGATGAGGTCGCCGGGACGCTCCGGGCCTCCGGAGTGAATTGCAGCCAGCTTTGGCGATTGCTGAAGAACTCATTCCGGCAGAATCTGACGGGGTCTTCCAAGTAAGCACGGCCGAGACCCGGGGCTAGAACTCTCGGTTCCGTCATAAACCCACTGCCCTCGGACTGGCAATGGGTAGGCAGGATATCTATTGGTCCATTAGTCCACCATGGCAAGGCCGCCCGTTCGATCTCATGATGCGGAAGAACCCATCTCACCCCAACGCGGCATGGCCTGAGCCATGACCACCGCTCCTATATATTCGGATGAGCCACAAGACCCGCGTGGCCACTACGCGGAGCGAGAGATGCCGTTCTCCGGAAACTCCATGCGGTTTCTATTGCGATCCGGAGACGCCCTGCGCTTTCGCCGCATCGCTCCCAACCAATTGCTCCTGGGAGACATCGTCGTCTATGTCGATATAGAGCGCCGCAATTTCGTGGCGCATCGCATCGTTTGGAAGGCCGACCGTACGGGTGGTCATGTCTTTTGGACGAAGGGAGATCGGTCCATCATCCTGGACAAGGCGGTTCCCAGCTCATGCATCGCGGGCCGCGTCGAGTCCTTCCGGCGTGGACAAGGGCGCTGGATAAGCCTGCAAGGCCCATTCCGTAGGCTCTGCCACTGCGGCATAGGGATTGTCTCAACGGTCGTGCTTGGATTGCTATGCGCCGAAATAATCCGGGGGTTCTGCCTGAAGACCGCCGCCTGGACCCGCGACCGCATCATCGACGCCGGACTAGCACTACGTGACGCCTACCGCTTTCTGCGCGACCGTTTTCTTCAGACCTGCGCCTGGACTCGCGACCGCATCATTGATGCATGCCATTTCCTGCGCGACCGCACCCTCCAGACCGCCGCCTGGACCCGCGACCGCATCATTGACGCCGGACTGGCCCTGCGCGACGCCTACCGCTTCCTGCGCGACCGTTTTCTTCAGACCTGCGCCTGGACTCGCGACCGCACCATTGATGCCTGCCGTTTCCTGCGCGACAGTTTTCTGAAGACCCGGGCTTGGCTCCGAGACCGGATATTCGATGCCTGCATTATTCTGCGCGATGCCTACCGGTCCCTGCGGGACGCCTGTCTCCAGTCCGGCGCCTGGACCCGAGACCGGATATTCGATGCCTGCATTGCTCTACGCGACGCCTATCGCTTTCTGCGCGACCGCACCCTCCAGACCGCCGCCTGGATCCGCGACCGGGCCAAAGAAGCATGGATTGCTCTGCGGCGGCCCGCCATCCGGCATACGCTTAGATTCCTTACTGTAGCGTATCGCGCATGTGGCTTGGCCTTCCCGCGCCGTTGCCGCGCCTTGCGGGCTCGGATTGAAGGCACATGGCTACGGCTGGACGCTGGATGTCCCGCTCCGCATCGCGGCCGCGACATCGTTTGGGAAGGTGAGGTCACTCTTTCCGAAACCATGGTGATTGCGGCCGGATGCAGGCTGAGCATCTTGCCGGGGACGCTGGTCCGGTCGGAAACAACAGCCGCTGCGGGCTGGGCGGCAGACCGGTTGGCTTTTGGGACCAGGGCTCAGCTCCCCCGCCGCGGCCGCTGCGCGCTAATGGTCTATGGAGAGTTGGATGTCGCCGGCGAACCGGGCCACAAAGTGCACTTCACTGGGGCCCCCTGGGGCGGCATCGTACTGCTCGGCCGCTCCCGGGCCAGCATCCGCCACGCCCGTTTCGATCCCGCTGCCGACTTTGCCGCTCTGGGCGTGGACTTCTGCCGGGCCGAGTTTCGCCATTGTGATTTCCAAGGCGGACAGGGCGCCACCGCTTGGGGAGGAGGCGCCTCCGCTGTCTTGCATGACTGCTCCTTCACTGAATCCAGCAAGGCCGCAGTCTGGGCGCACGACGATGCCCGCGTGCGCCTGCGGCGCTGCCGGGCCTGCGATTGCAACACGGACATTCTCACTGAAGGTTGCGCCGTCGTATCCGACTTCTGCGGGACCTATTCCCGCTGTCGCGGCTCAGCGGCGACGATGCTCGGTCACTCGACCTTCCTCGGCCGTTCGAGCCGTTGGCTCGATCACGCTGGCCAGTCCGCAATCTTTGCCTCGGGCCGGGCGCGTCTACGCCTCAGGGGCTGCCGCTTGGAACGCAACAACGTGGGCATGGAGACTCTGCAACGGTCGCGGGCCCTCCTTTGCGGGGTCCGAATCGAAGGCAACGGCACCGGCGTATGGACTCAGAATTCCTCGCAGATCGAGGCCATGGGTGGCTCCTGGCAGGATAACCGCGAGGCGATCCGCTGCAGCCATTCCTCGCGGGCGCGCCTACGGGGGATATCGTTCAGCCGCCAAGCCAAGACCGCCATCATGGCCGAGGATGATTGCCGCATCCGAATGGACGGAGCGGTGTTCACCGACAATGAGAACGGCGTACTCGCATTACGAAGATCGCGCCTGCGCGCGACAGGCAATACCTTTTCCAGCTGCCGGGATACGGCCGTATGGACCGACCACCGCTGCCGGACTCGGCTGTCACACAACGATTATATGGGCAACGGCAAGGATTTTCACCGCGAATATCATCCTTGCTACGACTCGGTGCAGCGGAGCGCATGATGAAGCCGCATGTGCTGCTTTTGACGCCTTCCCCGCCCTACCCCTTCGATGGTGGATGCAAGCGCATCCACACCTTGTGCCAGCTTCTGGGCCAACGGTTCCGTTTCTCCCTGGCCACCTTCCTCCCGCGCGACATCCCGCGCGACGCGCATCAAACGGCGCAAGAGCTCCTGTGGGAGCACCACTACTTGCGGCCCATCTTCGAGCGCATCCATTGGCTCACGCTGCCTCCGGAACCCCGCTCGCTTCGCGTCGACCGTTTGGCCCTCCCCGATGACGTCGCCCGCTTTTTCGACCCGCAGACGGCTCAGAGGGTAGCGGAGATCGTCGCAGAAGAGCGGCCGGACCTGGTGCACGCCGAGTTCGACCTCACGGCGCTCTACGCTCGCCAGCTCGCCGGAGTGCCCCGCATCTGGACTCAGCACGACGCCGGTTCCATATCGTTCTTCGGCTCCTACTTCCGGGAGATGGTGGGCTGGCGCAAATTCCTACAGATCCGGCAATGGCGCCGCCGCGTGGCATTCGTGCGCCAGGCCGGGACTTGGTTCGACCGGGTCGTGGTCATGACTCCCACGGACCATCACCGCCTTTCCAAAGTCATCGCGGCCCACAAAATCCAAGTGGTCCCTACGGGCGTGGACACGACGCATTTCCGCCCGGCCCCAGAGCCCCCCACCGGCGCGGCGCCCACCCTGCTTTACGTAGGCCACTACCCCCACTACCCCAACGAAGACGCGGTGGTCTTTTTCTGCCGGAAGATCTGGCCCGCGATCCTAAAAGTGCGGCCTCAGGCGCGGTTCTTCGCCGTGGGCTCAAGCCCCACCAATGCGGTGCTTAACTTGGCCCGGGATATCCCCGGCGTCACGGTCACGGGGACGGTCCCGGACGTCAAGCCGTACCTGGAGCAAGCCACCGTGTTTGTGGCGCCTGTACGCTTGGGAGAGGGCATCAAGGGCAAGATTCTGGAGGCTCTGGCCTCGGGCCTGCCGGTGGTGGCAACGCGGCGTTCCCTACGCGGCCTCGAACTCACGCCCGACCGCGACGTCCTTTCAGCCGACTCCCCGGCGCTCTTCGCCGCTCAGGTACTGCGCCTGCTCGACTCTGCCCCTCTGCGCCGCGAACTCGGAGCCCGGGGGGTGGAGCTGGTGCGCCGCCGCTATGATTGGTCGCAGCTCGCCCCGCGCCTGGGCGCGGTGTACGATGAAGTGCTGGCGCGCTCGCCTCAGGAGAAAGCCGATGTCGTATAGGGTGCTGGCGCTGGTGCCGGGGTGGCTCAACGAATTGAAGACCGGCGACGGCCAGCGGACCTCGGAGCTCCTGCACGAGCTCGGCGCCCGGTGGGGCGTCGCGCTGGCACTAGACCCGGGCGGCCCCGGACTCTGCCGTGGCGGGATGCGTTTCCCGCCTCGCGCGCAAAGGGATTTCTTCGAGCACGTCAAAGAAGCCCTTTTCGACGCGCGGGTCGAGGTCATACTGGCCGTCGGCGAGGCGGCCAGTATCGAGAACCTACATCGCGTGGCCGGATGGTCCCCCACGACTCCGCGCGTTTGCCTCCTGCGCCGTGAGAATTTTTCGCCGGCTTGGCGCGAGCAGATTCCGGGGATGAACCAGCTTTCGGACCTGGTCCTGCTCTCCGACCCATGGCCAGACCACCAGGGCACACAGCCGCACGACTGGGTCATGGCTCGGACCGCAGTTCAGGCCTGCGAAAAACTGGGAGGCCGCTTCTTGCCGGCCCAGCCGCGCCCCTCCCGGGAATTCGATGACGCGGGCCGCGACGGCATCAGCGTCCTGGTCCTGGGCTCAGACCAGAATCTGCGTAGGCGCCTGGACCGGCTGCCCTTCCCCAGCGAATGGATCACCGTGCCCCGGGGACGCGGCGGCATCGTCGGCTGGAACGCGGCACTCCAGCGCGCGCGTTACCGATGCGTGCTGTCGGTGCGGGGCGGCACCGGTCTGATCCCCGCGAGCCTGGAGCGCATGAAAGAATATCTGGAAGGAGAGGCCCCCCTGGCCGCGGTGGGCGCGGTGCGGGGCCAGCCATCCCGCGCTGGCTCTCAGAGACAATTGGCCTCGGCTCGTCTGAGCGCCGGGCGGAGCCACCGCGAATGCGCGCATTACCTGGATTCGTCTTGCTGGATGCTGCGGCGCAACGCCGCGGCCCTGGCCGGCGGCCTCGATGAACGCTACCAGACCTGGGCCGCCGCGGTATTCGACTATTGCCTGCGTCTGCGCCAACTCAACCAGCGCCTGCTCATCGCCACCGATATCCTGACCTTTCCGCCTACCGAACCGCCGCCCGCGGCGCGGGATGCGGAGGCCGACATGAACCTTCTGCTGCGCAAGTGGTGCCTGGGGCCGACATCCGCGCTCGAACAGCTCTTCCGCAGAGGTCCCGCATGAGCCGACGCGCCTTGGCCTTGGACGCACTGCGCTGGACCGAGAGCCTCTTGGCGGAAATCGCCCGGCGCGGCGAGGCGCGGCTGAAAGACGAGGGGAGCATCCCATCTCCCATCCGAGAACTGCATCTGGAACTGACCCGGCGCTGCGATATGCGCTGCCTCATGTGCCATCACTGGCGCCGGCATCGCGCCGAACCTGCGGCGACCGGCCGAGAATTGGGTGCCGCCGAATTGGAGCACATCCTCGGCGAGGCAAGGACGCTGGACGGCGTAGAGACGATCGTCCTGACCGGAGGCGAACCCTGCCTGCGCCAGGACCTGCCTGAGATCGCGGCCCTGCTCTGCCGGCGCTTCCCCAAGGCTTCCCTGGGAGTGCTTTCCCATTTCGGCGATCCCACGCTGTTGCGCCGCCGCTTGACGCAGCTGCGCGCGGCCGGAGTTCAACGGCTATGGCTGGGGTCTTCCTTGGACGGCGTGGGGGGCGCGCATGACCTGATCCGCGGCCGCTCCGGGGCCTTCGCAGGGCTGGTCGAATCGATGGGAATGTTGCGTCGAGAATTCCCTGACATTACATTCAGTTTCAATTTAACCATCACTCCACACAACTATCGGCAACTATGGCCGGCCTATCGCTTCGCGACGGAGCAGGGCGTTTGGTTCGGGGCGCAGATGGCGGTCAACCATACGGGGGTTCCCGAGGCTCCGGCCTTCCTCTGGAAACCGGCACAGATCGCGGCGATCACCGGCCAGATTGATCTGGTCATGGACGACATATGCCGGCGCGAAGGCATCTTGCCCCGTCTGCTGCAAGGACGCGAATCCGAATCCGTCGGGCTGTTGAGCCGGATCCTCTACTGGCATTACCTCAAGGAGTACATTCGGATGCCGCGACGGTTCTTCCCGGATTGCCTGGCTGGTCAGCGCTACGCCATGCTGGACCCGGAGGGCAGCCTGTTCTTCTGCCCGGTCAACAAACAACGTACCGTCGGCAGTGTGCGTGAGGCCCCGTTCGACGAAGTCTGGCAGTCGCCTCGAGCGCGCCAGGAAAGGGACAATGTCGCGCGCGGCCGCTGCCACTGCTGGCTGCTCTGTACCGCCAATCCAGTCCTGGACCGGATCGTGGCCTTAGGCTGCAAGAAGGATACTCCCCTCCGTGTGGCATCAGACGATTCAGCCGTTGCCGCGCCCACGCCGAAGAAGCGTACCGCCCAAGTCGCCTTGGTGCAGTGTCCGGGCTGGGGCCAGGAATGCCCCCCTTTCTCCCTGGCCGCCTTAGCCGCCTATGCGCGGCAGAATGGCCACGAGGCTGCCTGCTTCGATCTCAACAACGAGCTCTATCATGCCGCGGCCGGGCAACGGGCCGTCTGGGACGACAAAGACCTCTATTCATTTTGGGAGAATCCCGCCTTGGTGGGGCGTCTCATGGAATCCCAGGACAGCGCGGTGAACTCTTGCGTCAACCGCATCCTGGCCAGCGGCGCCAAGGTGATCGGATTCACGACCCACACGACTTCGGTACTCGCCAGCCTCGAAATCGCGGGGCGGATCAAGCACGCCGATCCGTCCCGGCTGGTGGTCTTCGGCGGGCCGCGCTGCGCGCGGGAACAACGGGGCCAAGACCTAGCGCTTGACCCGCGCGTGGACGCGGTAGCCGTCGGCGAAGGTGAGGAGACCTTGCGCGAGCTATTGGACCAGCTTCGCGCTGGGAAATCCATTTTGGGACTGCCCGGACTGGTGGCCCGCGGGCCTTCCGGCATCGTGGACGGCGGCGACCGCGCACCCATCATGGACCTGGACCGCCTACCCTTCCCGGACTACTCCGACTTCACTGCGCAAATGCGCGAGGGCCGCTACCGGAACCCGCGGCGCCTGGAGATCATGGACAGCCGCGGCTGCGCCCGCTCCTGCCATTTTTGCAGCGAGTGGCAGTTCTGGACCCGATTCCGCTCCATGAGCGGGGAACGAATCTTCGCTGAGATCAGCCATCAGATGCAGCTATATCCGCAGGTCAACCACTTCTATTTCATCGGCTCATTGCTCAACGGCAGATTGCGCGAGCTCGAGCGCTTCTGCGACCTGGTCATCGCGCAAGGCCTGCCCGTGACCTGGGAAGGCCAGGCCATCGTGGTGCCCGGCATGGATGAGCGGCTGCTGGCCAAGATGGCGCGCGCGGGCTGCCGCTGGCTAGGCTTTGGCATCGAATCCGGATCGCCCAAAGTGCGCGCGGCCATGAACAAGCGCTTCACCAACGCCCAGGCATTGCGCGCATTGCGCGCCGCTCACGCGGCAGGGATCAAGGCGCAGATCAACGTCATGTTCGGCATCCCGGGTGAGACCAAGCGGGACTTCAGCCGGACGCTAGACCTTCTCAAGCGAGCGCGGCCGTTCGTGGATTCGGTCCTGGCCAGCCAATCGTTCTGCGTCATCGACAAGAACACGCGGCTTTACAACCATCCGAAGGAGTTTGGCATCACCGGAGCGGAGCATCACCTTTACTGGAAATCAGATGGCGGTCGCAACGACTATCCGGAACGCTTCCGCCGCTATGAAGAATTTTGCCGCCTGGCCCTGGCCTTGGGCCTGCCTGAGACTTCAGGAGTGCTCCGTAGCAAGCCGGACAAGTGGCTTCTGCTGGGCGCGTACTACGAGAGGGAGGCGGACCTGCCCCGCGCCATCCTCTGCTATCGCCGCTCCTGGCGCCTAGAATCCCAAGATGAAACGCTCCGGGAAGCCCTGCGCCGTTGCTACGATAAGGCCGGCCGGCCAGCGCGCGGGCCGGCGTTTCCGCCGGCGCCGCAAGAGTTCTCTCCGCGCGGATTCAACATGGTCCTCAACCAGCGCGAAACAGCGGCGGGGGAGCAGCGCCTGCGCTCGACGCCGGTGCTGGTGACCCTCGGCGCGCACCAGGCCTGCAACGCCCGCTGCATCTTCTGTCCCGAAGGCGATTATCCCCGATTCACCTTGGAGACCTACCGAGATTTCTTCGAGGTCCGGATGGGCTCTTTCCTGCGCAACGCGCAGAAGATCACCTTTACCGGCTTCGGGGAGCTCTTGCTCATGCCGAAAGCCGAAGCGTTCCTTGATTACATCAACAGATCCTTGCCCGAGACCGAAAAAATATTGACCACCAACGGAACACCCCTGCGGCCCTCGGTGGTGGAACGCCTGTTGCAGGGACGCTACGCGGTTCAAGTCTCCTTGCACTCTTCCCGCGCTGGCCTGCATCAAGAACTGACCGGTCTCAAAGGCCGTTTCCAGGAGATTATCGACAACTTGCGGAGCTTATCCAAATGGCGCGACCGCAGCCAAGCGAGCGGCCGGCTGCACCTGGAACTCGTCAACGTGCTCAATAGCCGCAACATTGCGGACCTCCCCGACTTCATCCGTCTGGCCTGGGACTTGGGCGCGCAAAGCGTGCGCGGCCTGCATGTGGAGGTCTTCACGCCCAAGCAACTCCCGCTCTCCTGCTTCTTCCATCAGGGCCAGGCCAACGCGGCCCTGCAGACAGCTGCCCGGACGGCAGATCAATTGCGCCAACGCGCCCCGGACCGGCCCTTCCGCGTGGACCTGCCCCCCCTGTTTGGCGGCGGCGCGGCCGCGCAGTCGCTCTGCACTGAGCCCTGGCAGCACATCTATGTGGAACTTCAGGGCTCGGTGCTGCCTTGCTGTCGCTGGGGCGAGCACATCGGGAACATCAAAGATTCGGAAATCGGGGCCATATGGAATTCCCCTTTCTATCGCAGCCTGCGCTGCAGCATGGCGCAAGGCAAGCCGCATCCCTGGTGCCGCCGCTGCGCACGCTACGCGGGCTACAACGTGGATGACTTATCTTGCCATATCACCAACCGCCCCCAAGCTCGCGCCGCCATCCTGGCGGCGGCCCGCAAGCTGGCGGTGGAGGCCTAAATGGGCTGGCACGGGGCACTCACCGCCGACACGGAATGGTCTGGAGAAGTCCTCGTGGATGGAGACCTCCTAATCCCGCAGGGGAAGTTGTTACGCATCCACGCCGGGACGAAAGTGCGGTTCGCTCCGAAGCCAGCTTGGTCATGCGCGGTATTCCGCAGCGCGCCAGAAGGTTGGCCGATCGAGACGACCCGCCGCGAGCTCTGCGACATCGTGGTGCAGGGCCGGCTTGAGATATTGGGTGCTGTTGGGGCTTCGATCTCTTTGGGCACGCCGGAAGAACCTTGGGGCGGCCTCTGCTTCCTGGGCCAAGGGCGCGGCCGGCTGCGGCAGGTCCGCATCGCTGGGGCGCGCGAGACTTCGCTACAGGCTCTCGACGATGCCCGGATCGATTGCGTGGGCTGCTTGATGCGGGACAGCGAAAAGGGCCTCTGGGCCATGGGCCTGGCGCGCGTGCGCTTCATCTCCGGCGAGATCGCGGCGGAGCGTTGGGGGGCGATCTGTTGTGAAGGCTCCCAGGTGCGTTTGGAACGCAGCCTCCTGCGCGGCGGCGAGCAAGGCTGCTCCGCCTCGGGCTGGTCCTTGGTCGACTTGACGGGTTGCCGGTTCGAAGGGCAAACGGAGTCAGCAGTGTGCGCCTTGGACCACGGCTGGGTCAGGATGACGGATTGCGTCTCATCCATCCCTCCCACGAGGCTGAACCAGGCCCGCATCGACGCCCTGAACGCGTCGACGCTATGATATCATGGTGGCCTTGGATATGACGCGGACGCAGAAGAATCCCAGCCGGTGGCGCCGGCTCCAAGCGCGACTCTGCCCCTTGAGCGACTGGGCCGTGTCGAGCAACCTCTGGCGGCAAGGGCGCTACCTCAAACTAGGCAACTATCTTTGGGTGGAATTCCTGATGGCACGGGGCAGCCAGAGCCTCTGGGGCGGCCGGCCCTATTGGCTCACCTTGGATCCATCGAACCTGTGCCAACTCCATTGCCCTTTCTGTCCGACCGGAGCCAACCGCGGCGTCCGCAACAAGGGCACCATGGATATAAATTTCTTCAAGGCCATCCTAAAAGAAGTCGGACCATCCGCCATCCACCTGGACATCATGAACTGGGGCGAGTCCTTACTCAATAAACAGCTTCCGGAGATGATCGCGCTGACCAAGAGCTACGGCATCGAAGTCAAGCTGGACGCCAATTTTAACGACGCCAGCGAAGAGACCATCGACCGCCTGGTCCGCTCGGGCTTGGACATCCTGAGCCTATCCGTGGATGGACTCTCCCCCGAAACCTACGGACGCTACCGAGCAGGCGGAGATTTCGACCGGGTTTTGCGGAACCTGCGCACATTAGTGGAGAAGCGCCAGGCGCTGGGGTGCAAGAAGCCCTGGATCATCTGGCAGTTTCTGGTCTTCCGGCACAACGAGCATGAAGCCGATCGGGTCGAGGAGTTCGCGCGCGCCTGCGGGGCGGACCAAACGAGCCTGGTGGCTCCGTATCTACCCAACGAAAAGGGCTATCTTTGGGAATGGATGGCGCGCGACCCGCGCTACCAGATCTATCCTATGCCCGCCGCTGAGCCACCTGCAGAAGAGCTTAGCCGAGCCCGCGAATGCACGCATGTAAAGCCGGGCGCGCCCTCAGTCGTACTCCATGCGCGGCGCTTTCAGGCCCGCCACTTGCGGCGCGCATCCTATTGGCTCGAGGTCTTGCGCCGAACCCGGCGTCCAGCAGACCTGGGTTTCGCGCTCAAAAGAACGGCGCACCTAGCCGAGCGCAGCGAGAGCTGCGGCCGTGATCAGCAGGAGGCTCCGTCGGGGCCCCGGCCTCTGTGCAAGTGGCCCTGGGCGGGACTGGCGCTCAATCCAGACGGCTCGGCTTCGCCCTGCTGTAGTGTAGAGGACCAGTCGGACGATTTCGGCGTGTTCACCCGAAAAGGCTGGCGCGCCCTCTGGAACGGCTCGCGCTACCGCGCCGCGCGGCGCCATGTCCGCCGGTTCGCCCGCGGCCAAGTCGGAGTGAAGGCCGATTCTGATCATGTTTGCGAACGCTGCCAGTCCATCGGCCGAGCCGATTTTAAATTTCCGCCGCACGGGAGCTACTCATGAAAGTCGCCTTGATCCAGCCTCCAGTCTGGGGCATCACAGACCCACCCTTGGGCTTAGCCCAATTGGCGGGTTGCGCTCGCGCGGCTGGTTTCGAGCCGGCGGTGTTTGACCTCAACATCCTGCTCTGGAAGGAACGGGTGAAGAAATATGAAAGCCTCTGGGTCTGGGAGCAGTTCCATTTCTGGAACCAGCCGGCGTTCGTTGCCACCTTCTTCCAGGATAATTCTCAGCAGGTGGAGCGCTTCTTGGAGGACATCCTCAAGACCGGCGCCCGCGTCATTGGCATTTCTGTGCAAAGCGGCTCCCATCTGGCCGCGCTGGAGCTGGCGCGGCGCCTCAAGGCCGCCGATCCCAAGGTCAAGATTATCCTTGGGGGGCCCTATTTCTATTTTGGTAACAAGATCAGAGCCCTACTCGGAGAGCCCTGCGTGGACATGGTGGTGCAAGGCGCGGGCGACGTGGTATTCCCCCAGATATTGAAGCGCTTTGACAGCACGGGCGAGCTAGAACCGCTGCCGGGGGCCTGGGTTTGGCGCGACGGAGCACCGTTCACCTCCGGCGCGGCTGTGCCGGTACGCAATCTAGACGATATCCCATTCGCGGACTTCACGGGATTTCCCATGGAGCTCTATACCGACCCGGAGCGGATCCCGATCGCGGCCAGCCGAGGGTGCGTCTGGCAGTGCCGGTTCTGCAGCGCGCACTCCTTCTGGCCCGGCTATGCGCATATGGGCGGAGACCGCATCTTCGCGGAGGTCATGCACAACCTGCGCCTGTTCCCTAGCCGTCGCCATAGGGAGTTCTACGACATTACAGCCAACGGCGACGTCCGGGCCCTGCAGAAGTTTAGTCGGCTCGTAAGCGCAGCCGTGGCCGAAGACCGGTGGAAGAACGATCTGATCGGATGGAAGATCAACGCGGTCATACGCCCGGAGATGACGCTGGAAGTCCTGAAAGATCTACGCGCCGCCAACTGCCACGACATCATCTACGGAATCGAGAGCGGCTCGGAGCGCGTGCTCAAGGCCATGAACAAAAACTACTCTCCCGACGTGGCCGAACGGGTGTTGCGGGACACCCATGATGCCGGCATCATCGTGACCGGCAACTTCATGTTCGGCTTTCCCGGGGAGACGGAGGAAGACGCGCAGATGACTCTGGATTTCCTGCGCCGCAACCGAAGCAACTTGGACCGGGTCTACGCCAGCGCCACCTTCACAAGCCTGGAGGCGCACAGCTATCTGATCGACCACCAGGAGGAGTTGGGAATTCGCCAGCGCTCCGAAGAGTCAACGCACAATCTCTACTGGGAGTCCCAGGATGGGACCAATACCTATCCGGTGCGTTTGGAACGCTACAAAAAGTTCCGGTCCCTGGCCATCACTCTGGGCATAGACGCTTACAAGGGGGTCAACGGCGCCCTTGACCTGGATCATCTCTCCAACCTAGCGGCGTACCACCATTTCGCAGGCCGGCCCTTAGCGGCCCTGCAGAATTACTTGGAATACCTGGAGTTGGACCTTTACCATGGGCCGACGCTCAAGCATCTAATCCGGGCTCTCCCGCATCTGGAGAGCTTCCGGAACGCCGCCCGGGCCCTGGCCAAGGCCGACCGGATTGCGGCCGCCGGCAAGGCAGACCCAGCGGCGGTCTGGGAGGGACTCCGAAGCCGCTTGGACGCGGGCTTAACCTGGGATGAGTTCTTGGCGGGCTCCCGTCAAGCGCCGCAGAGCCTCGAGCGTTTCCTGTTTCGAGCAGCCTCGTTCCTCAAAGCCATGACCGGGGAAAAGGCCCGCATCGAATGGAGTGGGGATCATTTCGACATCTTCTGGGCCGGCGAACGGGCGACGGACCCGAACACTCTGCACCTGCTGGCCAAACGTCTGCGCCTGGCGATGAGCCTGGTCAAATCCGAGACTGCCGGGGGCGAAGCGGCTCAACCCGCCCCGCTCTGCGCGCGATGAAGGCCATGCCCTCCGCCGCCCGATCGCCCGAGCCCGCCGCCGGCCGGCGGCGTCGCCGGCTCGAACAGCTCCAAACGGAGAATGTGGATCTCAACCGGCAGGAGCACGAAGCCGGCCGCATCATCTTGGCCAGCACGCCGCAGACAGTGCGTCTTCAGATCCATGCGCCCTGCAACGCTGGCTGCGTGTTCTGCTCCCAAGGCGACGGCTTCGAGTCGTTCCGGTTGGACGACTGGCTGGCTCGATTCGACTCATCGATGACGCCGGTCCTCCAACGCGCGGCGACGCTGACCTTCTCTGGTTCGGGCGAGGTATTGGGGCTATCCGAGGCGCCCGCGCTCTTGGGCTATCTCAATGGCCGATTCCCGCATGTAGAGAAACGCATCGCCACCAACGCCTCGTATCTCACGCATGAGAAATGCGACCTGATAGTGAACTCGGCAAGCCGCTACACGCTCCAGCTGTCCCTCCACGCGCCCGACCAGTCGACGCACGAACTCATGATGAGGTACTGGTCCTTTGAGCGAGTCATGAAGAACATCAAACAACTCATGGAGATGCGCCAAGGCACGGACCAAGTACGGGTGCACTTCAAATTCGTGATGACCACGCTCAATGCGGACAAGCTGCCGGATTTCGTGCGCTTGGCCAAGGAACTGGGGGCGGACAGGGTACTGGCCACCTACTTCTTCATCTGCGAAGCAGCACAGAAATACCTTTCGCTCTACTTCAAGCAGGACTTGGCCAACCGCGCCATAGACGAGGCGCGCAGCGTGGCACAGGAGGTGGGCATGGAGATCAGCCTCCCGCAAAAGTTCGGTGAAGGGCCGGCACCGGCCCGGACGCCGGCCCGGTGCAACGAGCCGTGGCACCAGGTGGTGGTGGATCCCGAAGGCAGGATACTACCCTGCGATTTGATTGGATCTTTCAAGGAATCGCTGGCCGATAAGAGCTTCGCGGAAATTTGGAACGGACCCGCCTACCGCGCCATCCGACGCAGCTTGCGGGCTGGTGGCGGCTGCCTAGGGACCTGTCAACGCCATAATGCCACCAGCATCAATGATTGGGAAGCGCACGTGGATCATCGGCACAAGTGCGACGGACAAATCGTCCAGGAGCACCATAGAGCCCTGCGCCGGCCGTAGCTGGGGCAGTGCCCGATCCTCATTCATTCGCGGCGGGGCGCAGCGGCGCGCCAGGAAGGCTGGCCCGGGTTCTGGGGAGACAAACCGGAGCGATGATGCCCCGGGCCGAGCGGCAACGCGCGATGCCGGCCAGCATCCCCACCGCGTAGCAGAGATGACCCAACCCCAGCACCCAGGGCAACCGCATGGCTGCCGCCAGGCCACGCGCCGTCCGCAGCAGAGGCACCGCGGCGCCGACACAAAACCCGGAATAGAGAGCCAGCAGCGCCCCCGCCGCGGTCGTGCGCAGGTCCAGACAAAGCAAGATTAGAAGGACCAGCCCGAAAGGCGGCAGTAGCGTCACCCATTGCAGGGACCCCGGCTCCATGAGCGTTACTTGCATGCGGCCGACGCCGCACTGGAAAGCCTGGCGGCAGAAGCCACCTATGTCCCGGCGGCGAACATGATAGACATATAATTCCGGACTGAAGAAGCCGCGGCCATGCCGCCTTTGCGCGCGATAGAGCAGGAGGTTCTCCTCCGCGCTCACGCAGGATTCGGGGAATGCGAGTCCGTCCTCAGCGAAGATCCGGCGCCGCACTCCCAGGTTGCAAAGCATGAAGCCCCAAGAGTCCAGCAACCGCTCTCGGCCTCCCGAACGGTAGCGCACCCTCATAGGTCCCGCACCCCAGGGCGAATTCAGCGCCGCATCCACCGCGGCCTGGAATGCCGTGGCGCCCGGCGCGCAAAGGTTAGGGCCGCCACCGTAGCAAAGCTCAGGGTTCCGCTCGAATTTCTCCACCACCCTCCGGCAGAAGCCTGGGGGCGCAACCACGTCGTCGTCAAGGAAATAGAGGATTTCCCCGTGCGTCTGCCCCACCGCCAGATTGCGCGCCGCGCCCCGGGAGATACGCGGAACATCCCGTACCGTCACATGAGGCCAGCGGGCCTCCAACTCGGCGCGCAGGCGGCCGACGCCCTCGTCTTGGCCGTTGAGAAAAACCAGTATCTCAGTCGTTTCGCAGCCCGAAAGGTCCAGGCTGTCCAGACAGCACCGCAGCAGTTCCGGACGGTGACTGATGATGACAATGCTTAGCTTCAAGGCCCCCACCTAGATGAAGTTCGGATGCCGTTGCAAGGTGGTCGCCGAAACCGGCGGCTCCAAGCCTTCCTGCCGCAGGCGCCAGAGGATATGGTTAAAACTGTCGCAACGGCACAACGGGGGGCAGTCCCGGAAATCCACGGTGGCAGCCACCTCTTGGCGCCTAGGAGAGTCCCATATTTCTTCCAGACTCTGGCGGGAGAGGTCCCCTATGCAGTATTTCTCCACCCCTCGCATATGGCAGCAAATATACATCCGGCTATCAGCCGCCACCACGGTCGCAAAATTCTGGCCATAACATTGCGCGTAAGTCCTGCGCCAGTCCCCTTCCTGGATGAGACGGTATTTATGCTCGGAATCAACGACCTGGAAGCCATCATGCGCGAACTCCCGGGCACGACGGATGCTCGCCAAAACAGCCGGATCCGAGTAATTTAGTTCGGCCTCTCCGAAACGACGCAGCAAAGGTCGGTACTGGACATAGTCCACCCCCAATTCCCGGCCTAAGGCCGCAAAAGAAAGTATATCCTGCCGGCTCTCGGCGCTGGTGAGAAACCCAATCCCCACGGTGCAAGCCAGGCTCGCCTGCTGCTTAAGCTTCAGCAGTAACCTCATGTTTTCCAGCACCGCGCGCCAGTCAGGGCCGTCCATGCCGTGCGTCAACTTATAGATTTCCGGACTCGCCGCATCAAGGCTCACCCGAACCCACTGGCAACATTCCAAGACCACCCGGGCAGACTCCTCGGTCAGGGCGGCGGCATTGGTAATAAATCCCAGGTCCAGGCCCAGTTCGCGCGCGAAACGTAGGACGGGGATCACGATGGGACTCACCAAGGGATCGCCGCCCCCAGTGAAGGTCACTCCGCGCGCGCCCAGGGCCTGGACCTGACGGAGGATACGCCGGGCATCCTCCAAGGCCATCTGGGACGCGCCACGCTTAGGATGAAAGCCGAAGCAGCGCGGACAGCCCTGGTTGCACCGGTTGGTCAAGTCAAATTCGACAGTGATGGGCCGCGAACGGCCGCTGACGAGCCAGTCCCTGACGCGATCCACATGCCCAAGAATCTTGTCCGCGACGAAGGGATTGGTTTTCCGCGGCGCGGCCGCCGCCTTCTCCGGGGCATGGCCCGTCCCATCCTCGCTGCGGCACTTATTCATCGCGGGACCGCCCGCAGATTCTCGATGGCCTTATCCACGTCGTCAAGGGCGTGCAGCACGAATTGGGACCATTTTCGCGCCAGAATCTCCCGGTTAATCCTGCGGTGGTGGGAGTAGTCCATGCCCTCATAGCCCTTAGCGCCGTAATGGTGCACGAAGACATCTTCGGCCAGCAAGAGCTTGAACCCCGCTTGGCGCACGCGCAAGCAGTAGTCGTAGTCCTCGTAGCCGCCCGGTCCGAAGCGTTCATCGAGCAACCCGACGCAATCGATGACCTCGCGCTTGATCAGCAGGCAGAACGCGATGAGCCGATGCGCCTCGCGGCTGCGCCCGGCGTGCACCTGGGCCCAGGCCCAAGAGAACTTCGCGAAATCAGCGACACCGTGATAGCCGGGCGCCGCGATATATTGCAATCCCGAAGCGCTGTTGGTCACGGGGGCTACGAGGCCAACCTCAGGGTCAGCCTGCGCCCAGGCGATGAGCCGGGAAAGCCACTGCAGACCGACGACGGCGTCGGCGTTCAGCAGCACCACGTACCGCCCGCGCGCGGCGCGTATACCCTGATTATTCCCCGCGGCGAAGAAGCGGTTCTCCGCGTTGCGAATCAGCCGGATGTTCGGGCCCCGGCAGAGGCGCCCGAGAGCGGACACGGCCGCGCCGGTGGACGAGTTGTCGACCACGATGACCTCATACGGCACGTCGGTACGGGCCCGGACGCTGGCCAAGCATTCCCTAAAATACTCCACATCATTATGGGTCAGAATGACGATGCTAGCGAGGGGAGTATCCATTGAATAGGGGAGGGTTTTGGAATTATATAAAATTGACTCTCTCGCAAGAAGGCCCCTGGGCTTCTCCCAAAAGATCACGTAAGTCGTAATCGTGCTAAAGATGACCAAGGAAGATTCCGGCCCACGAAAAAATCTTCCGGTTTGCGGGTGTCCTGCGGCTCGCCGGATGGCTACCGCACGACATTCTCGTCCCTCGGGGTGACTTTCACCCTCAGAGACGGTCCAATGCCATCGTCCTGCCGATTCCCTCCCTTCGGGATTCGCATGAATCCCAAGTTTTGCGCCTTATCCACAACGTCTACAGCTACAACCATAGACCGCAGCGGCAAGTTCAGCCCCAACGCTCCGTAGTATCGCAATAAGTTCTTGCGCGCTGACGGAATCAGCAATCACCATCCGCTCGTCGGCCCCCGAACTTGGGACCGGCGAGCACCAGTCGGGCCAAGAGACGCAAAGCCCCACTCAAAAACCTAGTTACTGTCCATGTCCAGCTTCAGTTTATGGGCGACGAGTTGCGCCACCTCATTGTAGCTGTTGAGGAAGTCGTTCATGAGGTCCTTCTTCGACGTGATCGGCACAACTATGTCCTTCTTGGTACACGCGCTCCAGATCAGCTTGGGCTCGTCCGCCGAGAACATGTCCACCATCAGCCCATGGTCGGGCTTCCCGCCGTAGCCGGGAAGCTTGGCGTGCAGCTTGCTGAACCACAAGACCCCACTCGCATCGAGCCCTATATCGCCCACGATCAGCATGACGGCGTCAACGCCCAGCGCCTTCCCCAGTTTTTGGAACCGGGTCGCATTCCCGATCGAGTACTCCTTCGCTCCAAAACCGAGCCCCTTCCTGACGTAGCTCGTGGCCGGGGCAAAGTCCCTCAGCGCGTAGGCGGTGAACTGATACCCGGCCGGCTTGTCGATCTCGAAGGCCTTATAGGCGGCGTTCGACGTGACCGCGTCGGCGGGAATGACATCGATACCGTTCTGTTCGAACGCCGTCTTCATCTGGTCGTAAGCCTTTCCCGCGAACGGTTGCCAATTACCATCAAAGGAGGCGGTGTATGTGAAGTTCACGCCGTTTCCTCCGGTTTCGGTTGTGCCGGAGTAGGACTGCACGCCGAAGCGCAGGATCGCGACCTTCTTCACCTTCTTCAGGGCGGCATGGTCCAACTTGGGGTCGCCCCACATCTGCTGGCCCGACGCGATGTTATACATGTAATGCGCCACGCTGTAGGTCAGCACCTTTTTTACAAGGGCGTTCTTCTCGGATTCCGACGACTTCGACACGCCCGCCACCTTCATGGTCTCGCAGCCGGCGAGGAAGCCCCCCGCGATCAGAATTGAACACGCGCCTGCTATTCTCTTTCCCGTCTCCATTCTCATTTGGCTCTCCTATATCCCCGTCTCCGATCCCGGGTTCGAGTCCTCACAGCGCAGATCCTATTCCTAAAACAATCATACCTATGAAATTTTCCGCAGTCAACATTTTGATTACGATTCGAGGAGCAGGACCGTTAGGAAAACTCAAATGCAACAAGACCCAGTATTTGCGGGCGGCTGGTGTTATCCCTGGCTAGTTAAAATCATGGAGGATGCCCCTCCTCAAATTCAGGTTAACCTGCGGCCCGCTCCTTGTATTTGAAGTACTCATCCAGAAAGTGCTGTTTATACAGCCGGATCTTGAGCCCGCCCGGACTAAGGGGAATATTCAAAGAACTCGCCAGATCGCAAAACACCTGATGCCGCCTCAATCTTTCGGGATAAATGTTCTGCAAATCCTCGGCGGACTCCCAATAGAGGGAATTCGTAAGGAAGTTAGTGATTCCGAATTCCTGCGGATGGTTGTACATGTATGTATCAGGATCGATATGGCAAAAGGTCTCACTGGGATGCACCTGCCTGAAATAATCCTTATTCCTGCGCAGGAATTCCAGCGTCTGTTCGAAATCCTCGACCGTCTCCCCGGGGAATCCGAACATAAAATTGGCGCGCACGTCGATGCCTGCCTCGGCGGTATCCCTTATCACCCTTTCTAACGTCCCCATGTCCTTCGGAGGCTTTCGCATGATCCTCCTGACCTTGTCCGAGGCGCTCTCGACACCATATTCCAGCTCGATGCAGCCGGAACGCTTGACTCTCTCCATCAACTCCTTCGTCATTTCCTCTCGGATGACAGCGGCGCCCTTCCATCCCAACCGGGCGTAATTCTTTTTCAGGTGGCCATTCTTCTCCTTGAGTTCCGTGGCCAGATCCACAAAATGGGAAAAAGCCTCCATGTCGGCATTGACCGTGTGATCATTAAGGGTGATGAAATGCACCTCCGGATATAAATCCAAATCATGGAGGACCTCGCGGAACATCCGCTCGCCGCTCAAGGAACGGTGCTTGCCCCAGAAAAGCTTGGTATTGCAGAACGCGCAGGGATACGGGCAGCCTCGGCTGGCGAGCATGGGGAGTTGTGTCGGGTTGCCGTAGTCCCGAAGATTGAAATCACTGAAATCAGGACAAGGCAAGCCGTCCAAATCGGCAATGGCGGGCGCCAGGCCTCCGGAACGGACTGTCCCGTTTTCCTTCCATAACACGCCGAGGCAATGGTCGGGCTTGCCGGATTCGGCCATCTTGCGCATGAGGCTCACAATGACCTCGTCACCCTCGCCCAAGACCACGGCATCCACGGATTCCTCACGAATGAGACTCATCGCTCGGGCCTGGGGATAGCACATCTGTCCGCCGCATACGATGGTCTTGGCTTTGTCCTTGCTCTTGATGCGGCGGGCCAGTTCCAAGGAAAGCCGTTGCGTGGTGCTGTAGACCGAGAATCCTATCACCTCCGAACCGGTGGCAAGGATCTCATCGGCGAATGAGTCAAGGAGGGCGGAATTCTCCTGGACGAAGCGGTTCAACGATTGGGGATCCTCCCAATGCACGTCTTCCTCCGACTTCCAGAGGCCTTCTTCCTTGTGCCGGTTATGAAATCTAATGTTAAGATCCAGCACAGCCACGGCGAAGCCATTCTTTCTAAGGTTAGCCGACAGCAACGCGATCCCCAGGTGAGGCGTTTCGATCCCCCAACTCGGGCATAACACCAGGGTGATCTTCATAGGCGCGCCGCTCCTTGCCGCTTTGCCGCTTCTGTAGCGTAGTTGTGCTGGGAGAGCCCGAGGGATGAAACCATACCGTTGAACCTGCGGATCCTGTCTTGCCGCACCTCATGGGTATTGGTCCCGTCTTGAGAACGCCACATGTGCCCGGACTCCCCAAGCACGATCCCGAAATCCTCCGGGTGGGTGTGCAGGTACGTGTCGTTGCCTACCCAACATTCGCTGGGAAAACTCACGAAGGAAATGAATTCCCTATTGCGTTGAATGAAGGCACAGGTTTCTTGAAACTCTCTCTCCGTTTCGCCCGGAAAGCCGATAACGATATTCAGGTCGACCCCTATACCGGCATCATGGGTATCCCTGACATTCCTTTCGGCGGCATCGATCCTAAAGCCCTTCCGCATCCCATCGATCACCACCTGCGAGCCACTTTCCAAACCATAGGCCAGGCTGTTGCATCCGGCTCGCCCCATCTTGCGCAGCAGTTCCGGCCCGAGGTCCGGATGAATTATGGCGGCGCCTCCCCAGCGGATTTTAAAATCATGGGCCGACATCAGGTCGCACAACTCGGAGATCACATTCAGATCCAGGTTCAGAGCGGTATCGTCCACCTCGAACTTCTCGAGATTGGGATAAAGACTCTTCTGATGGAGCATTTCGCGGAAGATGTTCCGTGCCGAACGCGAGCGGAACTTCTTCCATATTGAGGCAGAGTTACAGAACACGCAGCGCCTAGCGCAGCCCCGGTAGAAAGTGATGGGAAGATGGTTGGGAAAATAGTATTTCTTTAGTGGGAATCCGGAGAAATCGGGGAAGGGCAGTGCGTCCAAATCCGGGATTTCCGGCCTGAAGGTGGCCGGGGTGGCCGCGCCGTCATGTCTGGTAGCCGCGCCCGGACAGGACTCGACTCTGCCCTGCGCCCGATACTGACGCGCCAGTTCCAGAAGGGTTGCCTCGCCTTCGCCGAAGACCAGCGCATCCACGCTCCCGTCGGAGAGCAACTCATCGGGGAAGAAGCTGCATTGTGGCCCTCCAAAGACGACCAGCCTCTTGGGATCCTCACGCTTCATGATCCTCGCGAGGCCCAAGGAGGCAAAGCTGGTGCTCGCCCATGCGGAGAATCCGATGACCTCGGCGCCGGACCGCAACACCTTGCGGGCCAGCAGGTCCCAAGCACCTTGGTTCGCGGACATGAGGTCGTCTACGAACTCCTTCTGGCCCCACAGAGTCTCATCGCCCTCGTGCGGTACCTGGATCTCGGTGTTCAGATCGAAAATCTCAACCTCGAAATCATGCGCCTTGAGATAGGCGTCCAGGTAGGCCAATCCTATCAGAGGGCCGCGCTTAAACAAGTTGGGCGCCAGGACCAGAGCAATCTTCATACGGTCCCTGCACCGCGACGAACTGGCCGGGGATTCACGCCCTGACAGCCTGTTTGTGGGGAATCACCCAATGGCGCTTCCAGCCTTCCTCCTGGGAAACAAGCATACCCCTCCAGCAATGACAATGTTCGCCGTCGCAGGGCAAGGGTTCGCTGTTCAGCTGAAAAGTGCCTTCGATCAGATTACCAATGTAGGCCCCGCCGCTGGCGCAGCACCGATAGGCGTCTCCCGTCGGATAGATCTTGGCGTACATCTGGCCCATCCGGCAAGGCTGCCCTCTCATGTCGCGTTTAGGCGAGCCGATCTTCCATTCCATGGTCTTCTTGTTGACGATATCATCGCTGCCGTAGCATGCCTTCAGAAATGACAGCTCTTCATCGGAGTACCCCATGGGATACTCCTTGTTGTTGTACCAACCTAAATATGGCTGCAAGTTGAAAGGGATGCCGAGCGCATCGAATTCACGCTTGTAATTGGGGACCTCCGCCAACAATGGCGGATAGAGCACATAGTTGGCCCAAGTCTCGAAACCGCCGGCCCGCAGCGCCTTATGTTTTTCCAGGAAGCCGCGCAAATCGGCGAATTCGGGATGGAAAGTAGTCCCTATCCGCACCCGGTCGGGGGTGACATGCGCAGCAATCTCCTTGGCGTCTACGGCCAGATTCGTGATGATCTCCAGGGTGTGTATCTTGGAGAGTTCGGTGATAAGCTCCAGGAAATCGGGATAAATGAAAGGCTCCCCGCCGGTGATATGGATTTCGCTGCTTCCATAAAGGTCGTGAATCTTGCTCCACACCTCCAGCCAACGTCGCAATCCCGGATACACGACCCTCTTGCGCTCCCGGAAGGTCCACATATCAGCCGGCTGCACCCGTTTTGGAGTGTTGCAATAAGTGCAATTGTAGTTGCAGGCGTAATGGATGTCCCAAGTGAAGAAGACGTGATTCGGCGCGATCCGGCTGCGATCCAGCGCGCTGGTAGCCTCGGGAAGAGGCTGGAAAGGCTTATCCACCCTGATATAGTGCTCCGCGGCGACGACCTTCTCGTCCTCCTGAGGAAGCAGCCTGCGCGCTCCCAGTTCTGATTCGATGTAGCTTTCGCGCTGGTCCATTTGGTCTCCCTTGCTAGTTAGTTGCATCGTCGGGCAACAGAAGATAGGCCCATTCGTTACACGGGCAAAAATCCGATTGGCAAGGCAACGGCTGATCCTGGAGCTTGAACGTGCCGGCAAAGATATTCCCCATCATACGCGGCCAATCCCCTCCGCAGGCCGCGACGTCTCCGTTGGCCTTTACGACCGCGTAGCGTTGGCCCGCCCGGCACAACTTGCCCTTGACCTTGCTGGGGACGAGTTGGAACTTCTTCCCAGCGCGTTCTCCCAAATACGATCCGATGATGGTCTTTTCCTCTTGCGTGTAACTGGCGGGATAGGTCTTCCCCTGGAATTCGCCCCAGAAGGAGAAAACCTGAAGCTCCAACCCATGCTTCTTAAATCTCTCCCCGTACTCCGGGATACGCTTGAGCTGCTCCGGGTAGGCGACATAGAGCACGGCGGAGCCTCTGCCGCCTTCCTTCAACTGTACCGCTCGACCCAGGAATTCGTCGAAATCCACGAATCCCGGATGGAATGTGGGGGTGATAGCGACCCGGGAAGGAGAAGTCTCCCGTAACAGGTCGGCAATGTCACCCGCCAAATTGGTGACAATGCCTATCGAGAACATCTGGGAGATCTCTCTTACCACCTTGCCGAATTCCGGATAAATGAGAGGCTCTCCCCCGACGATGGAGATATGCCCTCCCCCGTAACTATAGTAAATGCTCCGCCAGATATCCACCAGCTTATCCGACGGGGGATACACGTTGCCGCGGGCGAGCTCCTCCCATCTTCCGTGCCACCAGCAATAAGGACAACGGTAGTTGCAGGCGTAATGAAGGTCCCACGAAAACGAAAGGATCCCGCTTGATTCTGTAGGATTCAATCTCGACTCCTTAGGCCCACCGGCCACTCTGCCGCCGGCTTCTCGTATCCCCGCAGCGCATAGACCAACTACTGTCCATCCCTTCTACTCAAGGACGCGTACAATCCGCACTGTTCGGAGCAGATCTGCCGCGCCTGGCCAGCCCTCAGCAGAGACCGATACTGGCGCATCTCCCCTCCGTTCCATATTTTCTTCAAGGAGCTCTTACATAGATCGCCAACCGCTCGCGAGCACTTGCAATCTGGATAGACGTGACCATCGGGCTCGACATGCAGACTGTTCCAGGGAGCCGAGCAATCCCACGTCGGTTCCACTACGCGCAACACTCTCGGCGCGACCGCACTCTCACCGGCGTCCGAATCCCAACCAGCCGGCGCGACCTCCAGATGTTGACGAAAAGTGCAGTTAAACTGGATCCCCTGCTCCGCGCAGTCACGCTCCATGCGCGGCAGCGCCCGGCGCAAGAATTCCACCGCCAGCTGGTCCGGCGGGGTGAGAATATCCTCTTGCGGAGCGACCGCCGGCCAGAGCAGGTCGAGGAGCAGGCTCCTGAACCCATGACGCAGGCAGAAATCGGGCAACAGCTCTACCTCGCGATAGTTACGCTTCATGACGATGGCAATCAAATCGAGATGCAAGTCCCCGGGGTTCTTAACCCGGGCGCCATTAAGACGGTCCAGGGCGCGGAGCAGATCCGCGAACCGCCCGTTGACCCTGATGGATTCGTACGTGGCCGCCACCACGGAATCTATGGAAATCAGGAGATCGACCTTCGATCGGGAGAACAGCTCCGCCCATTGCTGGTCGATGAGCAGCCCGTTGGTAGTGATATGCTGTAGGATATGGGGATGATCGGCTGTCATGGCAAAGAGTTTCTTGAAGTAGTCCAGGAGGAAAACCTCGCCCCCCTGCCAATCGATCTTCTCCAGCCCGGGCAGGAGTTCGGTCGCCTTTACGGCCAGAGCGTAGGGCAATGTCAAAGGCCGGTCCAAACACCTTGGACACATGATACACCTGAGGTTGCACTCCCGGGTGAGGACGACCATGAGCTTCGTGGGCAAGGATTCCAGCGCCACTTCCCGCCGGGCCAATTCCGTCGCGTTCAAGTCCCGGTTAGAGATCGCACGACCGCAAGGCATCATGGCCGCGCGGCCTCCGTTGCGGAACGCCGGAACGGGAACACCCAATCGCGGAGCCAGTTCTCCTCCCGGCCCAGGACCATCGCTCTCCAGCATGTGCATTCATCACTGTAATCGCATGGGGCGGCATCATCCAACAGCTTGAATGTCCCTTCGAGCAGATTCCCGAGCTTGCCGCTGTCTTTGACCTTACAGCACCGATGCGCCGTACCGTCTGGCCGTATCTTCGCATACATCTGGCCCATGCGGCACACATTGCGCAGGGGCAGGCGGCTCGCATCGGGGGCGGCATATTTCTCCATCATCTGTCCCGTGGAAAAGGGCTTGCCGCCTAAGCTCAGGACCGCCGCCCTTTCCTGGTCGGTGTATCCTCCCGGGTACTGGCGGCCCTGGTATTCCCCTCGGAAGGGTATGACCTGCAGATCCATGTTGCTCTTCTGGAACCTGGCGGCGTATTCCGGTAGGTTGGCCAGTTGCGGCGGATACGCGACAAAATCGACCCTTATGGGGAATCCGCTATCGCGCAGCCTGACGGCCCTTCTGAGGAATGAATCGATATCCGTGCAAACGGGATGGAAGGTGGCCGCGAATCGGACATTACGCGGCGGAATACGCGCAACGAAGGACTCCGCGTCCAGCGATAGATTGGTGTCCAATTCCAAAAAATGCCGTTGCGCCAACGCTGCCGCGAGGCGCAAGAAATCAGGATAGCTGGAGAGTTCTCCACCCGTGATATGGATATTGCAGGGCCCGTATCTGGCATGGATCCCTTCCCAGACCTCAATCCATTTGTCCGCACCGGGATATCGGTTCTCCTCCGCCAATTGCGGCCATATCTTGTCGAAAAAGCAATAAGGACAACTATAATTGCACCGGAAATGGATGTCCCATGTGAAGAATACGCCGTACGGCGGGACCTCGGCTCGCGGCTGAATCATGGTTTCACTCCCGCACCAGCCACCTGAACTCGCATGGGCAGGATTCTTTCTCGCATGGACGCGGTTCCTCGGACAACGCGAGGTTTTGGTCGAAGATACATCCAATCGGCTTATGCTTGGACTCCCCGCAGCGGAAGACAGTCCCATCAGATTCTACGCAGGCAAAGGCCTGGCCTGCGCGGCACAGCCTGCCCCTGGTCCGCTCCGGCTCCACCATCCAGCGGAGATTCTCCACCTGCTTGGGAGAGGCTCCGCGCGCCGTCTCATGGATGGCCTGCTTCTCCGCTTCGGTGTAGGAATCAGGATAGACGGCACCATGGTACATCCCCCGAAAAGGAAGAATGCCGAAAGTGAGGCTGGCAGCATTAAAACTCGCCTTGAGCCGCTGCGCTTGCTCCAAGTCCGGAGGATAGGCGACAAAATTGACGCCGGCCAAGACGCCCTGGGCCTTGGCCAACAGCGCCTTTTCGATAAAAGGCTCAAATTCCGCGAATCGCGGGTGGAAGCTGGCATAAAGAGTCACTGCCCCGGGAGAGACCCCGGCCAAGAATGTGGACAGTTCCTCCTTCCGGCAGGAAAGATTGGTGACGATCTCCAAAGAATGCTCCTGGGACAACCCCGCCGCCAAGTCGAAAAAAGCGGGATAGGTGAAGGGTTCGCCGCAGGCTATCTTGATGCGGGCACGGCCATGCCGCAATCTGATGGCGTGCCATGCCTCCAACCATTTGGCCACCGGGAAATATCTGTTCATCCGGGCCAGCTCTTCCC
Source organism: uncultured Elusimicrobia bacterium (assembly GCA_903881545.1). Lineage (GTDB taxonomy): Bacteria > Elusimicrobiota > Elusimicrobia > UBA1565 > UBA9628 > UBA9628. The sequence goes on along the minus strand of CAIRTQ010000033.1, from coordinate 34,295 downwards.
AGTGGCCATGGCTGAAGCAGTATGGGCACCGGTAATTGCAGGCATGATGAATGTCCCAGCTGAACTCAATCGGCGCCGCCGCAGGAGCCGCAGTGTCGGCGGCCGGAGGCTGCGCGACCGGAGTCTTGGCCGCGCCCCTCACGCCACCTCCTCGAGCAGTAGCGCCACCCATTCATTGCACGGACAGTGGTCTGAAACACAGGGTTGGGGCTGATCCGCCAGCGCGAAATGGTCATCGAACAAATTGCCCATCGACTGCGAAACGCTGCTCCCGCCGCATCTGACGACCGCTCCATCCGGCTTCACGACCGCATAGCGCTGTCCGGCCCCGCAGAGCATGCCTTTGACTTTTTTCGGTTCCAGCTGGAACTTCTCTCCGTCGCGATCCGCCAGATACGGCTCGATGATAGATTTTTCCTCCTGAGAATACCCGGCTGGGAACGAAATACCACCATAATCACCCCAAAAGGTCATGGCCACCAGCGCGATCCCATGCGCTGCGAATCTTTTCCGGAAGGATTCGAAGTCCGGGATCTGCGGCGGATAGGCAAGATAGCCCACCTTGGCGGCCGCCAAGCCCTGTCCCTGTAGCTTCAATAGCCTGGAAACGAATCGATCGAAATCAGCGAATCGCGGGTGGAAGGTCGGAGAAAAACGGACCCGGGCGGAGTCGATATCGTGCAAGAATTCGTCCACATCCACGGACAAATTGGTCGTACAAGAAACATTGTGGGAACGGGATAAGGCCCTAATAAGTTCGGGGAACCGGGGGTATACGAGCGGCTCTCCCCCTAACAGATGGATGTGCGCGGCGCCATATCTGTCGTGAATCCGCCCCCACGCTTTGAGCACATCGGCCAAGGACGGATAAAGGTTGAATTTGGAAAGATCGCCCCATTTCCCGTCAAACCAGCAGTAGGGACAACGGTAGTTGCAGACGAAGTGCAGGTCCCAACTGAACGAAATCTTGTCATCCATCTCAAAGCCGCGGCGCGGGGCTTCCGTCTTTCTTGGGCGCTGGCATTTCCCAAAGGATCGAATACTTATCTTCAATACGGCCGACGATCATGGCTTTCCAGCAAGGGCACGCCTCCACAGCGCATGGTGCCGGGGCGTCCAGGAGCCTCAATCCAGGACTAAAGATGCTCCCAATCTTCCCGCTGTCGGGGTGGCAACATCGGGTCACTTCGCCGCTCGGCAGGATTCTAGCATACAACTCGCCCATGTGGCAGGATTTCTCCATCGAGGATCCCTTCTGGCTCGCGCCTCTATCCAGGAATTGAGTGTTGATCTCCTTTTGAGACGGGTTCGTGGTGTTCGCCGCAGCACCCTCCAGGAGCTTCTTCTGCTCGGGGCTGTAGCCGTCAGGGTATCTCTTGCCTTCAAACTCGCCATGGAACGGGATGATTTTGAAGAGGGAGCCTTTCTCCGCTTCGGATTTATATCGTTCCAGATCCGCCAAGTGGGGCGGGTACGCAACATAGGCGATGCTGGTCGGGAAACCGCACTCCTGCAGCAGCCTGACCGAATCCAAAAAATCCCGCAAAGCAACAAACTCGGGATGGAAGCTCGCGGACAGAGTGACTCCGCCTGGCTCGACTTCCCGCAGAAAACGGTGCACATCAAAAGCCAGATTGGTAGTCACATCAACGGTATGCATCCCGGCCAGAGCCGACACGAGCCCGATGAAATCAGGATAAACGAAGGGCTCTCCACCCGAGAATCGGATGTGCCCGCAACCGTAATCCTCGAAGATGGCCTCCCAAATCTGCCGCCACCGCCCCGTGGAGACGCTCGGATAGACCTGTCGGTAGCGCTCCTCCTTCCAGAAGTAACAGTAGGAGCACTGGTAATTGCATTCGTATGTGATTTCCCAATTCCAATAGACTCTGTAGAGCGGGCCCTTGCGGGGGAACCGGGGCGGGACAGGCAATCGTTCTAGCATGGGTTTCTCCTTTTGGGATGCCTCCCGGGCAAGCACTGGGCACAAACATCGCGACATGATCTGCGCGTAAGTGCTAAAGGATCACTCATAGTTCTTCGGGTCCACGGCCGCGGAATAGCCGGTCACGCAATCCTTGTTGCAGAGACCTGAGTCATGCATGATGATGCGCCGACGGTATTCCTGCATCTTCTCGCTGTTCCAAGCCTGTAGACAAGTTTCGGTCGAGACATTGCCGATGGGTTGCCGGCACCAGCAATCAGGGAAGATGTCGCCCTCCCTATCGGCGGATATCCATAGAGACTTCCACGGGTAATTACAAAAGAGCCGGTCGGCCGCGAGCGGGACGGGGACCGCGGTGCGGGGAGACTGGTCTTCCGGCGGCGTCGGGAGCATCCAACAAAAAGCGATATTCAATTCCTCGCACTTGCGCCTCATGAGTTCACCCGTGACGGCGAGGCTACGGCCATCGAAATCCGGTCTCTGGAATATATTCTCTTCGTTTTCCAATAACATCACTGGCCGAAAACTCAACGAATAAAATCCGAACGCCGCCGCGAACGGGACGAACTCTGCCAGTTCCTGGCAATTCGATGCCATCACGACGACCGTAAGATGCCGCCTTATGCTCTTATGGTGTTCCATTTCCATCTTTCTGATAAGATTCAAATTGCGTATCAAGTCTTCAAAGCGTCCGCCACGCCGGATGCGCTCATAGGTCTCCTTGCGGGCGCCGTCAATGGAGAATGTGATCTCCGACCGGCACGCGAGCAAGAGTTCAATCCACTCCTCATCCAGCAAGAGCCCGTTGGTCGTGAACCGATGGCTGATCTGGGGGTAGCGCGAGAGGGTGACGAAATAATCCCTGATGTGGTCGATTCCAAAGACTTCACCGCCCTGCCATTCGATCCTTTCCAAGAAAGGCAGCAATTCATCTATCTTAGCCAACGCAGACGCAGACAGAGTAGCATCCTTGGTATGCCGCGAACTCAGACACATGATGCATCGCAAGTTGCAGACAGTCGTTGCGATGACGCCAAAACGCAGGGGGTTGGATTGGAGCACGATTTTGCGGGAGCGCGTTTCCATATCGTTGAGATCGCGGTTCCTTTCAAAGCGCTCCCTATCCAACTGGCTCTCCCGGTCAAGAATCGGCTGGGCACATGCCCCACTTCCGATCCAACCAGCAGCTTGCGGGTCCGGCGCGTTCTTGGATGGCACTTGGAGCTATTGGGCGGGCAATACGGTTCGTCCGCGTTTGATTATACCAAAGCACTGCGACCCGATGCGACGCGCCCGAGGCCTGACATTCGCGAGCAGGCAAGCATGGACAACTCCCCTCTGGAATTCCTACAATCTAAAAATTCGGAGGCTGACTAGGCGCTCCACTCGGCCGCAGCAATTCGACTCCCTCAATGAACCCGACCAGCGAAAGCGCGTCTCAGCCGGTGCCGCAGATGAACATGGAATCGAAGCTGCCTAAGCGGCGGCTAGTCCTGGCTTGGGACATGCATTATAACTGCAACTACCGGTGCCCCTACTGCTTCTATACCTCGGCTGGCTGGGCCGAGCTGGCCAAGAAGAACACCTACAAATCCCCGCAGGAATGGGGGGAGGTCTGGGAGCGGATGCATGCCCGGCATGGCAGCTGCCAACTCCGCATCACGGCCGGGGAGCCGTTCACCTATCCCGGATTCGTCGAGGTGATCGCGACCATCACGCGGTGGCATGATGTCCAGGTGACGACCAACGGCTCGCGCACCGATTCGCTCCACAAATTCGTCACGGCCGTGGATCCGGCCCATGCGGAATTGGACTGCACCTTCCACCCCTTAAACACCGATTTCGACCTTTTTCTCAACAATGTGCTACTTCTGCGCAAGCATGGCTTCACGGCCAATGTATGTTATCTCGCCTATCCCGCCCAGTTGGCGGGTATGCCGGATTTCAAACGACGCTTCGCGCAGAACGGCGTGCACATGAATCTGGCGATGTATTGGGGCGCCTACCAGGCCAAAGACTATCCGTTCGCGTATTCGTCAGAGGAACGCCTACTGATTAAGGAAGTCATCGGCCAGGAGATTGGTCCGGAGACCGTCAATCTCGAGCCAATCCCGGTGCGCGGCAAAATCTGCGGCGCCGGACAGAGATACGCCGTCGTCCAGGCCGACGGAAAGATCTACCGCTGCGGACAATTGTGCCATGAGGATCAGTCCATCGCCTCCATCTTCGCCCCCGAAGTCAAACTCCTGGAAACGGGGCGGCCTTGCCCGGTCGATTATTGCCGGTGCAAAGAGTTCCAATCCGCCTGGGAAGACGATGAGAAAAAAATGATGTTGCAGGAGAACCGTTTGCAGCCCGTAGACGCCCAAAAGTTGGCCCTCGGCACGATGCCATGACGACGGCGACCTTAACGCGCCCTTCCACCCTGCGGCGCACGGTCTGGGAGAAACTACAGAAAGAGAATTCCGACCTGAACGAGCGGGAGTGGCAGGAACGCCGCATCATCCTCTCCAGCGTTCCGCGCACCTTCTTCATGCAGCTCCACGCCGCCTGTAACGCGGACTGTATCTTCTGCTCCAAAGGCAACGGCTACCCCCTGTTTCATCTGGACGAATACCTCAAGCGCTTCGGGCAGGAACTGGCTCCGGTGCTGCGGCGGGCCCAGCAGGTCGTCCTGTCCGGTTCCGGAGAATTCCTGGGCCTGCCGGACGCGGAACACATCCTTGAGTATCTCAACAATGAATTCCCTCATGTGGACAAATTCATCGCCACCAACGCCTCCCATCTAAACCCGCGCATGCGCGAGCTGATCGCCGGCTCGGACAGCCGCTACACCCTACAACTCTCCCTGCATGCCAGCGACGCCGCCACTCATAAACTGATGATGCGCTACAACGCCTTCGACCGTGTGACGGAGAACATCCGAGAGCTTCAGCGCTTGCGCGGGAACACCGGCAATCCAAAACTGTACTTCATGTTCGTCATGACCACCTTGAATGTAGAAAGACTGCCGGATTTCGTGCGCTTCGCCAAAGACATGGGGGCGGACCGGGTCCGGGCTGGATACTTCTATATCTACGAGTCGCAGCAAAAATACCTTTCCCTATACTTCAAACCGGAACTGGCCAATCGCTGTATTGACGAGGCCCGCCGCGTGGCGACAGAGGTGGGGATCGAAATCGAATTGCCGCACAAGTTCGGCCAGACGGCCGCGCCGGACCCAGCCATGAATTTCTGCCGGGAGCCCTGGGGGCAGTTCATGTTCAGCGTGGACGGACGGGTCTTGCCCTGCGACATTTACGGCGGCTTCGAGGACAGCTTGGCGGAAAAGAGCTTCCTGGAGATATGGGATGGCCCGCGCTACCGGGCCATCCGCCGCGCCTTGCGCGAAGGGGATGGCTGCTTCCGCACCTGCCCGCGGCACAACCCCGCCGGGATTAACGAATGGCCGGCGCACGTGATCCACCGGCCCAAGGAGCCGTCCCAGATCATGACGGAGTACAACGAGGCCATGGCGAAGCCCTAGTGGGCCCCAAGATTGGCATGCCCGCAATGAATGAGCAGGTGCGGTTCAGCTGGAACATCCACTGGAGCTGCAATTACCGGTGCACCTATTGCCTGTTCGCTGCGCGTTGGGAGGAATACGCCAAACGCAATGTCTACAAGAGCCCGGCGGAATGGGAGGAATGCTGGGGCCGAATGCATGAGCACTACGGGCGCTGTTTCCTGGTCATCAACGGAGGGGAGCCCTTCACCTACCCCGGCTTCCTCGACATCATCGCGAGGATCTCTCGCTGGCATTGGCCCATCAACATCACCACCAATGTCTCCGTGCACCTAGAGGAATTCACGTCGCGCTGCGACCCGGCGAAAGTCTCCCTGTCAGTGAGCTTCCATCCCGAGCATCACCGGCTCGACGATTTCCTGAATACGGTTGCCCTCTTGAGGAAGCGCGGGGTCAATTTGGGCGTCATCAACCTGGTGGCATGGCCGCCGTTCATCCCGGACATACCGCGCTATGTGGAAGCGTTCAAGACCATCGGAGAAAGCCTCAAGCTGGTGCCTTTCATCGGGACCCACGAGGGCGTGGAATATCCGGCAGGCTATAACGCCGAACAAAAGAGCATCCTTGGCATGTCGGACCACTGGGTGGCGGATAAGGGCCATAAGGGGGTCTTGTGCCAAGCCGGGCGCCTGGGGGCGCTTCTTCTGCCCAATGGCAACGTGGCCCGTTGCGGCCAGATCGGCGACCGCCATATCATCGGCAACATCTTTGAACCGTCATTCTCCCTACTGTCGGAGCCCTTACCCTGCGATGTGCCCTTCTGCCCGTGCGATGAATGGAAGGTCATCCCGGACGAGAAGCCTCCCGAACAGGCGGGGGCGTGGCTGCCGTAGTGCTGCGGCATCTTAATGTAAGGCCAATCCCATTTCCAAGAGAACACGGTCCATCTCGCGAGAGGCCTGCGCCTTGGCGCCGGCAGGGGAGTCATCCGCCTCTAAGACCTTCTGATATTCCGGCAGAGCGTCTAGGGCACGGCCAGCGCACTGGTACAGCCGCCCCAGTCCGATGCGCGCCCCGGCCGTCTGCTCAAGGGTGCGCCCCTCCCGGGATAACAAGTCTTGGAACCCAGATTCCGCTTCCTTGATTCTCCCCATCTCCGCGCATAGGAACCCGACCTCGCCCCACAGGTCCATCCATGATTCCGCGGGCGAAGCATGCACCTTGATCACCTGAAGGAATTCCTGCACCGCATCATCAAGACGGCCTATCCGCTTATACAAAGCCCCTATCTCCAAGTGGGTTTCGGCCACCTGAAACGGCTCCAGCGTATCCAGACTCAGCAGATCCCTGTAACTTGTCACCGCTCTCTGCGTCTGTTGCGCCGTCGGCACGGGTGGATCCTCTGAACTCGCATCAGCACCGGGCCGGCCCCGAGCCGGACCTGCTCCTGATGCCCATGGCTCATCCATAAGCTCCGCAAGTTCCGGGAACACCTCCTCGAATCTTTCCTTCCTGATTTCGTCCAACTCCCGAGTCTTCTTCCTGAAACGGCCGATGAGGCAACTCAAATCCTTATCCCGCATGAAGCGGACGGCATCCTCGAACCGAGATATGTCACGTTCCGCGAGCTTGCCAAATCTATGGTGGAGATAGGCGGCATGTTCTTGATACCGCTCGACTGCCTTGCGCTTCAGATGGTCCGGCAGAATCTGGATGCGGTACTCCAAAGGCACGAACAGCGTCCCGATGCAAATGCTATTGGGCCCGAGATATCCTTTTTCCAGCCAGTCGCGATGGAAATCGGGCAGACAGAACGCATTCATTGCCGAGAGCGTGGGTGCAATGCCGAAGACCACATGGGGGCAAGCCTCCATCAAGCGTTCCCGGTTCCTTATCACCTGGCCCCATTCTTGCCCTTTACGAATATACTCCCCGCGCTTTTCCGGAGCATCGAGACTCGCCATGACGGAGACATGCCGGAATCGTTTCCACAATTCCAAGATATCGGTCCCCTGATGGACCAAGTTAGAAAAATTCGTGGTGTAGCTGATCGAGACATCCGGCCTTCCCCCGGCCAGCAAGATTCCGAGGATCTCATGTTGCCAATTCGATATCAAAGGCTCTCCGCCCGCGAAGCTGATCCTTTGCAGGTGCGACAACATGGCGCGGATCTGTTCATACAGCCCTGGGAAATCATCCGTAGCCGTCAATGTCGCAGGGTATCCCCAATTATTGTTGGAGACGGCCATGAAGTCCTTATGCCATGCGGTGCTGCGCCGTGGATTACAGTAACGGCAGCGATAATTGCAAGTGTTCGATAGATTCAATTCCAGGGAGATTAAATGGGCACGATCGACCTGCCCCTCGCATCCCGTGCGCGCCGCGACATCCGCAAGGCTTTCCACCGTCCTGTTTTGCTCCGTGCGCAGACTTTCCGCACCGGCGGCCTCGACCTCATAGCATTTCATGCAGGGCAGGCTCTTTCTCCCCTGCAGCATGTTGAGACGCATCTGCTTGATCTCGGGAGAATTCCATGTCTCCTGCAGGCTCATGCGCCAGAGGGAATTCTTGGTTTGGTCCGTTGCCATGCAACACACGGACGCCAACCCGTCCTCGCGCACGAACAGGTTGCGCCATGGCGCGACGCAGAACACCCTGGACTTTGCCAATGACTCAAACAAAGGCTTGTTCCCGGATGATTCTATGATGGGTCATCTCCAGTCCCAGCGGCCGAGTGCTGTGGCTGCTGCGGCTGGACGGATAACCCGCAGCACCTCACTCTTGCCCCTTATCCAGATATCTGAACTCTAGGCAACTACAATTATCATAAGGGCATGGCATGGGGCGCTCATACAGCTTGAAGTCCGGATCGAAGATATTCCCCATCGGACTGCGTCCAAAAGCATCCTGTCCGCAGCGATAAACGTCCCCGTTGCCCTTGATATTGACGTATTTCCTCCCGGCATGGCAGAGCTTTCCCCGGGGCGACTGGCGCTCCAAACGGTATTTGACCTCGGACTCCTTGATGGACGGGTCGCTCATCATGTCCGCCAAGAACACCCGCTCCTCCTGCGAATAGGAATCCGGATAGGCCCCCCCCTCCCATTGTCCCTGGAAGATCATAGGGGTGAAAGGCAGACCGCGCGCGATGAATTCCGCGCGATAGAAAGCCATCTTTGGCAGCAATGGCGGCCAGGGAACAAACAGCACGCCCGGCTGATACCCCCTTTTCCGGAGCTTCTCTACCTTCTCCAGGAACTCTGCCAAGTCCGCGAATTGCGGATGGAAGCTCACATTGAAATGGACGCGTTCCGGGCTTATGCCCTCCAGCAGGCTCTCCAGTTCGCTGACCGTCAACGAGAGATTCGTCGTGATGCGGAACCGATGCTGCCTGGTCAGCTCCTGGAGAAGCTCGCTGCACCTCGGATAGAGCATGGGCTCGCCGCCCAGGAGGTCGATGAGCGCAGTACCGTAGCGGGCGTGGATGCGGCTCCAAATAGCCGCCCACTCCCCTGGAGACAGAATGCGATGCTGCTTGGCCAGTTCGCCCCAGAGATGGTCCATCTCCCACCAACAATAGGAGCAACGGTAGTTGCAGGAATACCAGATATCCCATGAAAGGGTCAACGGATGGTCGTCCAGCCACCACGCCGCCATTTGCCGCTCTGGATTGCCGGAGGTCAATGGGCGCAACGGCTACGGGCCGCCCCTCCCGGATAACTGGCGTCGCATTTCATCGAGCCCCCCCCACTCCCTCGCGCCCTCGCTCCCATCCGCCAGGCCGTCGGTACTTTAGCTTATTCGCTCCTTCTCAAACAATCGACGATAAGTTCGGCACATTCCGGGAAAACCTCCGCGAAACGCTCGCCGCGCGCCGCATCCAGCTTCAGCGTCAGATCGCGGAATCTCGGGAGCAAAACCGATCGATCCCGGGCGCGCATGAATCTCACGGCGCCGGCGAAGCTCGCAGCATCCCCGGAAGCCTGCGCCACGGTATCGACATGCGCCTCATATTTCCGGATCACGGCTTGCTTAAGCCGCGGGGGCAGGACTTGCACGCAGTACTCCTCCGGAGTAAAAAGCGGGTTCAATTGAAACTGCCCGCGCCCCACATAGCCCTGGCGCAGCCATTGCGCGTGGAAGTCGGGCAGATGCCAAGCGTTCATGGCACTGACCGTGGCCAGGACGATGAACGCGGCGCGCGGGCAGACCTCACGCATGCGTTCGCGGTTGGAGACCACATCGGCCCAAAGCAAGCCCTTGCGTAGGTACTCACCTCGCCGTCCCATGCCGTCCAAACTCGCCTGGATTACGACCGTCTCGAACCGGTCCCACAATTTCATAATATCGACGCCTCTGAAATGCGAGATGGAAAGATTCGTGTTGTATTGCAGACGGACCCCAAACTGCTTCTGTGCGATCAAAGCTTCCAGGATTTCCAGATGCTCTTCCATCACCAGCGGCTCGCCACCCGCGAAATAGATGATCTCAGCCTGCGGCAGGAGCGCCCGGACTTGTTCCATCAGCGCCGCGCGAGCTTGAGCCGATATCGCGGACCGGGCCGGAACCGCCACTCCCCCCAACAAGTGGGCATCCTTCTGCCAAGCGCTGCTGAGTTCCGGCCGGCAGGTCCGGCATCGCAGATTGCAGAGGTTAGAGAAACGGATATCTAAATAGGGCAGATTCAAACGGTCCACGGACCCCTCCGGCCGAGTTTGCCCCACGAGTCCGAAGTGCTGCGCGAGTTCCGCATTGGCCCAAGTTCTCAAGGTGCCCATGCCGCAGAGTTCCGCTTCGTAGCACCTCGTGCATGCAGCGCTCTCGCGCCCCGCGAGCATGTCCAGCCTTAGACGTCTCAGGAGTTCAGAATTCCACAACCCCTGCAGCGAAGTTTCGCCGACGCTTCCCAAGGGCCATCCCGAGGCGTTGCAGCAAGGGTAGGTCTGGCCGTCTGGATAGACGCTCATGTGTGTCCATGGAAGCATGCAGAACACGCGCGAGCTCTTCAATAGCGTCTCCCGCGCCAGGGCCGGCCACCCGAGCCCGAAGCCAGAGGTCTCCGTGGTCATAAGGGCCGGCAATGCCGGCGGCCGTCAATCGCTGCGGGCCGCGGCATGGTGCGAACCAGAATCCTCCACTAGCGGCCATCCTGTCGAGGCCGCTTTCTTCGTCCAATCCTCCCAAAGATATACATGCTCCCCGCAGGCATTACAATATGGGTAGGGGCAAGGCTGGGGCGAAGAATGAAGCGCGAAGTCGGCCTCCAGCAGGTTCCCCATTCGGCGCGAATACTGACTGTCCTTGCCGCAGCGCAAGACGTCCCCATTGGCCCGCACGTGGGCGTGGACGTGCCCCGCCCCACAAGGCCTGGCCAAAGTCCGCCGCTCATGCATGCGGTACTCCCGCTCGCGCGGCGAGACCAATCCCCCTAACTGCTCACGCTCGGCGTCAGTGTAGGAACGGGGATAATCCCGTCCTTGAAAGACGCCTTGGAAGACGAGGATGCTGGCCGGGATATGCATCCGCCCCAGAATCGCCTTCTTCTCTTGAATCAAACCCATATGAGGAGGCCACGCGACCATCGCGACCTCAGGCTCATATCCCCTGGATTTCAGGAACACAATCTTGCGCAAAAAATCCTCCCAGTCGGCAGACTCATGATGGAAACTGCCCGAAAGATGCATGCGCTCGGGGGAGACTCGGGCGGTCAGATCCTCCAGGAACTCCAGCGGAACGCTCAAGTTCGTGACGACCTCGAGGCGATGCCACTGCGCCAGTCCGCCCAAGAGGTCCAGGACTCCCGGATAGCGCAAAGGCTCTCCACCGACGACATCTATGGACGCGGTGCCGTGCCGCTCGCCGATGCGCCGCCAGGCTTGCAGCCAGCGCTCGATGGGAATGCCCTCGTGCTCCTTGGCCAGCAGGTCCCAAACCGGATCCATCTCGAACCAACAGTAAGGACAGTGATAGTCGCAACCGTACCAAAGATCCCATGTAAAAGAAGCGCCCTGCCACATCCGGCGAGAGTGATCCCAGCGCGCCGCGGCCATCATCATCTCCCTAACAGTCTCATTTCGATCCCGGGCCTTGTTCCGCCCCCCCCGCTGTCCCACTCGTTTGCAGTTCCAAGGCCCGGACTTGGCTCAAGACATAGGAATTTCCCCGCCCCGCGGCCAGATGTCGCTTAAAATGGGCGAGCGCCAGATCGTATTCTTTCGTGAACTGATAATATTCCCCCAGCTTCAGTTCCACGAGGTCCTCCACAGGCATATTCAGACAATGGCCGAGGCCGGTGCCCAGGGCTTGCGCTTCCCTCACGAACCGCTGGTAGCGCTCCAGGCGGATGGGATAGGTGTTAGTCCCATCGGCAGACCGCCAGAAGTGCGCGTCTTGTCCGGGTTCCAGCCCCCATTTCTCAGGTTCGCTATGGAGCCGGCCTTCCAGATGGGTCATGGTATAGCTGGGATAGATGAAATGAATGTGCGGGTGCATTTCCCTGAGGAACTCCATAGTCTTCTGGAAATCCTCCTCGGTCTCTCCAGGATGGCCGAACATGAAGTTTCCGCGCACTTGGAGTCCTGCCCGGGACGCGTTGCGGAGAACTTCCTTCATCTGAGCGATCGTCTGACCTTTACCCATGAGGTCCAACATCCTCTGCGACCCGGATTCCAAGCCTATGATAAACTGGCGGCAGCCTGCCGCATGAAGCTTCCGGCAGACTTCGTAGGTCATTTCCGGGCGTATCGCCACATTGCATTCCTGCCACAAAAGCTTCGGCGCCGGGTCAGCGATCAGGAGGTCGCAGAGTTCATTCAAGGCCCGCATATCCCCGTTCACGATAAGGTCATAGAATTTAATGAGGCTGTCGCCGGGGCGTATCTCAGGCCTGACCGTCCTCTGATGGACGATCTCTTCATAAGTTCTGCGGCCGCTCATGCTGCGGAATCCCTTCCCGGACATCCAATGGCCGCAGAAGGAACATTTCCTAAAGCAACCGCGGCTGGCCATCAGCAAGAGGTCGTCGAATGTTCCCACCACCCCCAACCTCTCGGTCTCGGAGGATGCCTTTGTGGGATAGAGGCTTGCGTCGAATCCGGAGAAGTCGGCGAAGGGGAGGGCGTTCAAGTCGACAGGCGGCCGCTCGCCGGTGAAGACGATTCCCTTCTCGCGGCTCCGGAACCAGAGGCCGCGGCACCCATCCCAATCCCGTCCCTCCTGGCGCCGCGCCAGGATCTCCAGCAGGGTCGCCTCACCGTCCCCCGAGACCACGGCGTCCACCCCGCATTCCCACAGCCCCCCGCCGATGGATTCCGGGCAGACGGTAAAATAGGACCCTCCGAAAACGACGGTGGCGTCAGGGCGCAGCTCCTTGATCCAGCGCGTCAGCAGAAAGCTAGCCGGAAGAGAGGGTGCTGTCACCGGGAAACAAACCACCGGCTGATCGGCGCGGCAGATGTGGTCCAAAAACTCCGCCGCAATCCACGACCTGTTCTGTTCCAGGATGCGGGAACAAAACTCGCGCTGGCGCCACAGATTGTCAATTTCAGCCGCCCATAGATCGCGCTGGCCTTGCGCCACTCCGAAGCGGCGATACAACTCCATGTTGAGGTCCATGACCACCGCTTCATAGCCTTCGCGTCTGACCACGGCGCAAAGCTGGGCGATCGCCAGGTTGGGCTCCCGGCCCCAGGCCGGCATCTGCAGGAAGAAGACCTTTGGTTTCACAGGCATGAACTAGGACTGATGCCGCCGCATCATAGGCGCGGTGGTCGGAATTGCCACCATCCCACCTAGCTCCGATGCGCGGGAGTGGACTGGACCGGGGCGGCCGGCGTCGTTCTCAGGCCGATGCCTGCCAGGAGCCAGCCCCGCAGCCGGCCGGCGCGGTCTGACCCGAGCGCGGCTTCCACCCGTGCCGTCGCCTGCCAGACCTTCTGTGCAAACAGCCAGGGTTCCGCCCGCGGCAGAGACACCGTATCGCGCCATTCCAGACAGCCGCTGGGTCGGATGGATTCGTCAGCGACGATCAAGAGGGGGAGCCGCGGGCGCACATTACGGACGAAGCCCGCCTCCATGTCGACATAGGACAGGTTTGATCCCCCTTCCAGCAGCCAGAAAGCCGCGACTTCGGAATCCATGATGGCCTGCGCGACATCCTGCGGAAGGGTCTGCAAAGACCCCCAAAAACGGCGCCCGATCGTCACCTCGATGTCAAAAAGGCGGCCGGCGCCCTGCAGTTGCACCAGAAGGCGCTCCTCGGCGGGGGCGAAGCTGGAACTCAAATAGACGCGCATCGCAACACCTTATGCGGCTACGCCCCGCCAGTGCCGCAACCAGCGGTCTTCCTCGCCGACGATCATGCATTTCCAGCAGGAACACGCGGAAAACTCGCACGGACGCGGCTCATCGGAAAGCCGAAAGGTCCCATCAATGAGATTGCCGATCCGACCACGGTCGTCTATGAAGCAGCAACGCAGGGCAGTCCCGTCGGGATGGATCTTGGCATACATCTGCCCGGCCCGGCAAAGCGCCGCCTGTCGCGTGCGGTTCTCTCCGCCTTGATTGCCGCCCTGATACCACGAACCGTAGTCCTCGGACAGCACCGGATTGCCGCTGTGCGAGTTGATGAAACGCCGCTCCTCGGGCGAGTAGGCATCCGGATAGTCCCGGCCCTCGAAGCGGCCCCGGAAAGGCATCAGCGTCAAGACCACGCCGATGCCGTCGAAAGCCTTATTCAGATCTGGGATTTGCTTGAGGTGCGGCGGCCAACAGACGAAGTTGACACCCTGAAGGTCGTAGCCCGCGTCGCGCAACCTGCGGCATTTCTCGACGTAGGGTTCCAAAACGGCGAACTGAGGATGGAAGGCGGGCGAGAATCGGAATGTGCCGGGCTTCACACGGCCAATGAAGTCCGCGATGTCAAAAGAGAGGTTGGTATCGCATTCCATAGTGTGCTTGGGGGTGATATGGGCGAGGATATCGATGATACGCGGATAATGGAACGGCTCTCCCCCCGAGCAGTGGATATGGGTGCTGCCGTAGCGCGCATAGATGTCGTCCCAAATCTCCATCCAGCGCTCCGCCGGGACCGTCCGGTCTTTCTTGGCGAGCACCGACTCCCATTGGGGGCTCTCAAATACCAAGCAATAAGTGCATCGGTAATTGCAGGAGTACTGGAGATCCCAAGTAAAGAAGACCTTGAAAGGCGGGAGCAAACTCCGGCCATCTGCCTTTTCGAGGCGCGCGCTTTGGGTTGGAATCATTTTCGCTGGCCTGAGGAAGCCGGCATCTTATGTCGCCAGACTAGCGTCTGTGGCGACTGCCACAATTGAGTTTACCTTATCTTCGCATCCACCCGCCACCTACTCCTGCCATACCACGCGCGACCCGTGATTGCCCAAGAGGCAGACTCCTTATTCTGAATCCAGGGACTTCGGACTCAGGACCAGTACCATTCCATATGGTGTTTCCAAGATTCCATCAACGCGCCGGAAAGGCAGTAGGCCCTGCAGACGCCGCCGAACTTCCGGTCGCGGATGGCCCTGCGGAAATTCCGCATCGGCTCCCCATTCCATATCTCGAGCAGGGGGCGCTCTTCGACATTGCCGACGTAAGTCTCTCCGCAATGCCAATTCGGCAAGACTCCGCCGCCGTTGCGGAGGATCATATTCTTCCACGGAGACAAGCAGAAACTGGAGAACCGCGATGACGCATATTCGGCACTTTCCGCCATCGTCATGGGCGAAAGCGGATATCTCTTTTCCGGCTGGGCTGGGTCTCGTGGGGGCGCTGGCTCTTCGGCTGCGGGCGGAAACGGCAGATTGTCTTCCAGATATATCCCATAGGCCAAGGCCTTCTTCCTGACCGCCGCCCGTTGCCGTTCTATGGCGTCCCAAATCTGCCTATCACCATGGTTGAAGATGTCTATGGCCCGATACAGATCGCCCTCGACGGGGCTCAAGGCCACCGCGTCGAACCGATGCTCCTTAGCGAACTCCAGCATCTGCTCGATTTGCAGGTAATTATGACGCTGCACGACCATATGCAGAGAGAACCCGATGCGCTTGCCGTGCTTGGCCATCGCGTCATTCAGATTATCGACCGATCTCAACAGGTCCGCGAACTTCGCCCTGACGCGGATCCGCTCATAGACCTCGGGAGTGGTCCCGTCTATGGAGAATTTGATGTGGATGTTGGTCCGCACCAGATTTTCCGCCCATTCTTTGTCGATGGCCAGGCCGTTGGTGATGATGTTCTGTAGCAGGTGTGGATAGTCGATCCCGCGCAACAAGATGTCGGTGAACACCTCCCTCTTCATCTCGAAGACTTCCCCGCCCTGCCAGAGGATGTCCTCCAGATAGGGATACAGGGCCACCACCTCATCCAAGGTCCTCTGCGGCATGTCCCACGGCGGCTCCTTCCAGAACGTGCACATGTTGCAGCGCACGGAGCAACGGCTGGTCGGCCGCACGGTCAGGCGCGTCGGATAGGATCGCAGTTCGACCGCCCCCTCCGTTATCTCCCTCTCGTTGAGGATGATATTCCGGATAAACTTATCGTTGCTGCCTCCGTACTTGCTTTCCATGCGCCGAAGCATGGAGCCGGCCGATTCCAGGTCCGCGAAGCGGCGATGCGTCTGTAGGATCAACAGCATCATCCTCAGGTTCTTGGGCTCGGGCACGCGCTCCGTTTCCAGACAAAGCCCCAATTCCTTGACCGTGGCCGGATAATCGCCCCGGAGGTAATGCTCTTTGGCGCGCTTCTCATGAAGCGCCGCCTTCTCTTCCGGGCGAATCTCCCGTTCCAATTCCTGAGGGCTCATGTGGGCTGGGCCAAGGGATAACGCGGGTGTTCCGGCGACTGCCAAAGCTGATCCACCTTCGCCTCGTACTGTCCGGCCACCATGGCCTTCCAGCAGGGGCAAACTTCGACAGTGCAGGGTTGGGGCTCTTCGTAAAGCTTCAAGTCCGCGTCCGTAATGTGGCCGAGCGCGGCGACCTCGGGATGGCAGCAGCGCAGGACCTTGCCGTCGGGCAGTATCTTGGCGTAGAGTTCGCCCATATGGCAAAGCCGGCCTTTGAGGTCTTTGCGGTCCTTGTCTTCGGCAGGTGCCTTGGCATAATCCTGCCACTGCCGGTTCAAGGTCTTGCCCAGGGGGTCGCTACTGCCGTCCACCTGGGCCTGTAGCAGGGCCTTCTCCTGCTCTGTATAAGCCTCCGGATAGCGGCGGCCCTGGTAGACTCCGCTGAACGGGATTATCTTGAAAAGAATCTGGTTCCGCTCGAAGAGGAGCCTGGTGCTCTCCAGCTGGCCGAGGTGGGGTGGATAAGCGACGATGCAGGCCGAGATGAGGCGGCCGCCATGCTCGCGCAACATCAGCAGGCGCCGCAAAAATTCCTCCGGCGCCATGAACTCGGGATGTAGGCTGCCCGAAATCGCGATCCCTTGAGCCGGGACCTTGGCGACCCACTCGGCGATGTCGAAACTGAGGTTCGTCGTGATGTCCACGGTATGCCGCTCCAGAAGCATGCTGACCAATGGTATGAATCCCGGATAGATGGTCGGCTCACCACCGGCAAAACGGACTTGGCAACAGCCGTATCGGTCGAATATCCGCCCCCAGATCGCACGCCACTGAGCGATGTCCAGTTCGAGACAAGGCACTCCTTCCTTGTGCGCACCACAATAGCTACAGCGATAGTTGCAGGCCAACAGCAACTCCCAGTTCCAGTGGACCTTGAACGGAGGATATTTTCGCGGCAATAGAGGAGTCATCGTTGCCCTGAGCGGAGGCCGCAGACCACCCCTGTCCGGCCCCAATGCGGGCCTCCTCTCGAAAGCTATGGTAGCAAAATGGCCCGTTCGCAGACGAACTAGAAGAAGGTCGGCCTGACAGGGCGCGGGTTACCACCGCCAACAAGATTGGCCAGTTCCGGGGAAGTCAGGCGCAAGCGCTCTTCAAGCTTCCTGAATTCCGCTTGCCGCCCGGCCTGGCGGCAAGCGAGAGCGAGGTGGTAAAGCGCCAGCGGCGAGGCCCAATTCGTCTCTTCCAGCGCCTGCCGCAAAGGCTCCATGGCCGGTCCCGCGCGGCCCTGCTCGAGCAAGCAGACGCCAAGGCGCAGGGCAATCACGGGGTCGCCGGGAAAGAGCACTCCCGCAGAACGAAGCAACGCCTCCGATTCCCGGGCGCGCCCCTTATCCATAAGAAACCCGGCGAAGAGCAGTTGGGCCTTGCGATACCGCGGCCACAAGCTCAGGGCGGTGCGAAATTCAGCCTCCGCAGCGGCGGGCTGCCTCAGTCCCTCATAGACCCCCGCCAGGGCCAGATGAACGCGCGCGACGCTGCCGTCCACATTCTCCGTGGCGCGGAAATAGGCCAGTTCGCTGCGATAATCGCGGTTGCGGGCCAAGGTAAGGCTGACCCAGGATAATACAAGCAGCGCCGTCGCAGTCACAAAGACGCGCCGCTGCCAAGCCCCAAGGCGGCCCGCCCATGCCAGGAGGGCGCCGAGAGCAAGGCAAAACCCGGCCGAAGCCACATAAAGATACCTTTCCGCCTGCAAGTTGCGCAGGACCACCATGCCGCTGACCGGGAGCAGGGCCGTCGCCGTCCACATCAAGCCGAAACCCGCCATGGGCAACCGATGCCGGAGTTTCCAAGCGGCCGCGAAGAGCAATAGCCATGCCGCCCAGGAGGCGAGCAGGCCCGCATGGCGCCACGAATGAAGCACCGGGGGAGAATAATCCCCTTGCAACGGCCAGGGCCACGCCAGGAGCCTTAAATAGGAACCGAAGACGCGCGACATGGTCAAAAAACGCAATCGGCGGTCGGCGTACACCTGGTGCCAGGGCGGGTCCTCGAGCTTGGCCGACATCCCGTCCTTCGACGCGTAGCGCAGGCGCGGCGACCGCGCCGGCGACCCAGCGGTCTTGGCGCCCCAGAAGCTCAAAATGTCCTGATGCCCCGCCATCACATAACCCGACCGCAAGGTATGAAAAACCAAGTAGAGCGGCACCAACAGCGCGAAAGATCCCCACAGCACCCGGCGCGGCCAAACCCTGACACCGGCCGCCGCCTGCGGACGCGGCGTCGGGAAGTACAGGCACCCGATGACGAGCAAGAGCGGCAGCGTGATCGCCATCTCCTTGGCGGACAAGGCCGTGAAGAATCCCACCAGGGACGCGGTCCAGCAGGCCCGCCGCGCCCAGCCGTTGCGGCGATCGCCTTCGCGATAGAAGATGAAGGACAGCAGCATAAAAGCCAGGGCCAGCAAGTCGCCACGGAAGCTAATGATGTTGACTGTCTCGGTGTGCACGGGATGGACAGCGAACAGGACTCCCGCCAACAACGAAGCCACGAGATTCTGGCTCAGGCTCCAGCCCAGGGCCAGGACCAGCATGGCGCCGACCGCATGCCAGAAGATGCTGTCGAGGCGGTAGACCACGACCTGGCCGCCGCCCAGACAGGTATCCATAAGCGCGGAGACGAGCCAGCCCGGCCGGGCCGCGTTGCGAACCGGTAGAATCCTGAAAAAATTCGCTGGGTTGGCGGCCGTGGGCAGGTTGCGGCAATCCATGAGGAAGCCCTGCCCGAAAAGGACGTTATGGTCATCCCAAACCGGGGGATTGCGCAGCGTGCCCGCATAAAGCAACATGGCCCCGGCCCAAAGACCCAACAAGAGCGCGATTCTCACCCACCGCACTCTTGGAGGCGCGCCTATTTGCTGCATCATTTACCAGGATAGCAGATTTGCGCGCCAACCATTACCGTCGGAGAGCATTGCGGCTGCAACCCACTATGTCTTATCATCATAGGCACGGTCTTGGTGCACCCATGCCTCCCCTGATAAATCCGGATCCGACGTCGTCAGCCCGCGCAACGGATGCGGTGCATGAGCTCTACCTGAACATTCACGGGTTCGCTGTCCGCATCAGCGCGCAAGCGCCGACGGTACGCGACGGTCTGCGCCGAGACTTCGCCTATTTTTCCGGTGCCGGGCGCCCCCCGGAGTACGCGCTGCATCTGCGCCTATTCTCTCTGCCCCCGAAACGCCGGAAGAGCTGGCCGGGCCTGCCAGCTCTGACCACGCGGGACTACGTAGCCTTCGACCAGGACGGCATTCGCCGGGTGCGCTACTGGGATTCCGCCGAAGCGGAGTTCCATCCGCGGCTGAGGGAACTGCACATCACTTGCGCCGACCTTCCGCGGCTCCACGAGCTGGCCTACCTGGCGTTGCTGTCCAAAGCGGGCGAAGCCTTGGACTGCCGCGGTCTGCACCGAATCCACGCCTTGGGCTTCGAATGGAAGGGGGCGGGCGCGCTCCTGCTCTTGCCCTCTGGCGGGGGCAAGAGCGTCTTAGCCCTGGAATTGGCTCGCGCGACCGAAGCCGGAATATTCTCGGACGACACGCCACTGCTGACCCAGGATGGCCGAGTGCTGGCCTTCCCTCTGCGCTGGGGCTTCCAGCATTCCTATCCTCTCGAGGGTATCCCGGGGGGATTCGTCCGGCCCTTCCTGCGCCGCAGACACGGGCCGAAGCATTTGGTGGATATCGACTATTTCCGCGGCAGCATTCGCGCCGAGGCCCCGGTCAAGTGGCTGTTCCTCGGCCGCCGCGGGACGCAGCCTGGAATCGAGCCGATTGGCAGGCCGGCGGCGCTGTGGCCGCTGGCAGTGAACCTGGTGGCCGGCCACGGCGTCGCGCAGATGGCCGAATACATGATCGGCTGGAGCGCTGGCGACCTGGCCCGGCTGGCGTCCATAGCGTGCTCCCGGCTGGCGCTGGCGGCCACGCTCCTGCGCCAGGCCGGCCTATGCCGCTTCACCTTGGGGCCCCGGGCCGATAAGAACGCACGGGCGCTGACGGGCTTCCTGAGGGACCGGCAATGATCGACAATTTTGCCGTCTACGCCAATCAATTTCGCGAGCTGACGCGTTGCGAATGGAAGCTGCGTGAGCAATCAACCCTGCTGGGCTTCCTTTGGACGCTGCTCAACCCCTTACTCATGTTCCTCGTCTTGTACATGTTGTTCACCCGGTGGATGGGTGGATTCATGGCCAACTACCCCGGCTATCTCCTCATCGGCGTGGTCCAATTCAACCTATTCACCACCGCGACAACCACCGGCATGGGCAGCCTCAATAGCCGCCGGAGTATCATGATGAACTTCATCATGCCGCGGGAGTTATTTGTGCTTACCACCGTCTGCAGCGTGGCCATCTCGCATGCCATCGAGCTGGTCTTGATGCTCGTCTTTTTGATTGCCCTTGGGGCCGTTCCCCGCCTGTCCTGGCTGACGTTTCCACTCATTGACGCGGTCCTACTCCTGTTCGTCACCGGCCTGGCCTTAGGGTTGTCCGTTCTAGCGTTGCGCTTCATTGATTTCCTACGAATCTGGAGCATCATCACGACCGCAGGATTCTTCCTGACCCCAGTCTTCTATTCGGCCGCCGCCATCGGCGCGGATCGGCAAAGGTTCCTCCGCTTCAATCCCATGGCGCATATCATCGGGCTGGCGCGGGATTGCCTATTGGAAGGGAGGTTCCCCGCGTGGCGACACATGGCGGCGTTAACGGCGTTAGCCCTTCTGGTCGCGGGTATCGGTTACGCCGTGTTCAATAAACAGAAGCGGCGGTTGAGCGACTATGTTCTGTCCTAGCGGGAAGGGCCCTTGCCGGTAGCGGGCTCTGCCGGCGCCGTCGGGACCGCGCGCCCACCTTCCGGCGACGACCAGATCGCCATCAGCGCCGTGGGGCTGGGCAAACGGTTCCAGATCGGCACAAAGACGGACGCGCGGTTTTTCTCGCAGATGCTGGCATGGTGCAGCGGAATCACCAACACTCGCCCGTTATGGGCGGTCCGGGGAATCGACCTGCAGATTCGTAGAGGGGAGTGTGTCGGAGTCATCGGCCGCAACGGCTCTGGCAAGACCACCTTTCTGCGCATGCTCGCTGGCGTCCTGGTCCCGACGGAAGGAACGCTCTGCACTCACGGTCGCATCAGCACATTCTTCTCCATCGGCTCCGGCCTCTTCAGCGAACTGCGGGTCATCGACAACATCCGCCTAACCGCGGCCCTCTGCGGAATGTCGCGCGCCACCCTGCGCCAGCGCTTCGACGCCATCGTCGCTTTCGGAGAGTTGGAGGACTATCTCTATTCACGGCTGGGCGAATTATCAACGGGTTTCACGTCGCGAGTCCCCCTGGCCACAGCCCTGCATTCGGACATCGACATCCTCTTGACCGACGAGGTCTTCGCGACGGGCGACACCCCGTTCCAGACCAAATGTCTCGCCAAGATGAACGAACTCCTGAGGCAAGGCACGACCACGGTCATGGCTTCTCACAGCATGGCTCTCATTAAGAATAATTGCTCCCGCGCGATTTGCCTGGAGCACGGGGCGGTCGCGGCGCAGGGTCCGGTCGCGGAAGTGGTGCAGTATTATGAACGCCAATGCGGCGCCGCCCCGGCGAAATGAATCAGTGACATAAAAGATGCTGACACCCCGAACCACAATAACGCCTACTGCCAGAAATTCGACATTGCCCGGACGCGGCCATCAACAAGCTCGTACACAACTAACAGGAACCGCGATCAGGCGGGCGGGGAGCCCTGCCGCCGGCTCAACATGACGCTCAAGAGCGCCTTGAACCCTTTGGCCAAGAGGACTAGGTTCTCCCAGGAATAGATCCGCCGCAGGCAGCGCAGAATGAACCGCGGCCGGAAATAGAATCGGAGATAGGCGGTTTTCAGCAACCCCTTCAATTCCGCGGCCGGCAGCTGCGGCGTGCCGAGTGCCGGGCTCCTGGGTATCAAAGTCCAATTGCTCCAGTCCTCATTGGCCAGGTAGCCGTTCTGGCGCGCCAGTTCGTACAGCTCGCTGCCGATAATCGGGATCGTGATGAAGAAGTCGACGGCGACCGGATCTATCTCGCGGAGGACGCGCAAAGTGGCTGCGAACGTCTCACGGGTCTCCCCCGGATAGCCGATCATAACGCAGGCCGATGCCGCCAAGCCAACCTCCTTGGCCAGATGGAAAGCCCTTCGGACATCCGCTACGGTGGTGCCCTTGCGCATCGCGTCCAGGATGGGCTGCGAGCAGGATTCGACGCCAAACCTTATCAGCCGGAACCGCGCCGCCTTGAGCATCTCCAGGGTCTCCCGGTCGACGGTGTCCACCCGGGACATGCAGGTGAAACTCACGGGGCTTTTCCGTTGCGCCAACCCGGCCAGGATCGCATGGAGCCGGGGCTTGTTGATAGTGAACAGGTCATCGCATATCTCGATGGCCTTCACGCCGTATCTGGCGACCAAGAAATCGATTTCCCGAAGGACGTGCTCGGCGCTCCTAAATCGGACCGTCCGCCCCCACACGACATGCGAGGCGCAGAAAGTGCATCGGTACGGGCAGCCCCGGGAGGTGAAGAGATCAGTGTATGGGCGCAGCGCCACCTTCTCCGAAGACCAGACATGGTGGATCTTCATGGAATATCGATCCATGGGCAGAAGATCGTATGCCGGCAGGGGCAAGGAATCGAGATCTGCGATCAGCGCCCGTCGGGGCCCTCGCCGGACCTGGCCACCGTCCCTGAATACAAGCCCGGGGATGCCCGATGCATCCCCGCCGTTGCGCAGGCAATCCAGGAGCTCATGGAAGGTCACCTCGCCTTCGCCCACGACTCCAAAATCGACTTCCGGCAAGGCGCGCAGGGTCTCCTCGGGCACGGCTGACAGATGCGGGCCGCCCATGACGGTGACGCATCCACCGTTGACCTGCTTGGCCAACCGCAACACCTTGGCGGAGCAGTCCAACGACGGGGTCATTGCGCCCACGCCGACCACATCAAAGCCCGCCCGCAGGAAATGCTCGATGTCATCGAAACCGGCGCCCATCACCGCGGCGTCGAGCACCCGCACCTCGAACCCCTTCGCTCTGACATAGGCGGCCAGCGAGGCGAGCCCCACCGGCGGGCTCTTGCCCAAAGACGCGCTGACGGATGAATAGACGGTCCCCATCGGCGGATTCACCAGGGCCACTCTCATTGCGGAATCCCCCCGACTCCGCAGGCGCCGCAAGGCATGCCAGGGCTGAAAAGGGCAGGAAGAGGGTCTTCTCCCAATCGAGCGGGTGAATTCAGCATGAAATGGCACTGGGGCCCGACGGAGAAACGCAGGTTTCGATGGTCGATGAATCTGGCATGATCACGATACGCGAATACCAGGATCAACGGAAGCATGGAGTGGGGCCTTCTGCTCGTGGCACGCAGCTTGTCGTCGTGAGTTGGCTTACTTAACCCACAACATATCCTACCATAAACTCCATGAAATCGGCCCAAAATCACCTCCACCACCTTCTCAGAAAGGAGAATACCCGAAAATTACTATTATGGATGAACGGTCGGATAAGAGCACCCGAATTCATGAAGGCTGCGTTCTTCGGACCAAACCAAGGGGCGAATTGCCTTCAGATGTTGAACCAGGGAATCAGGACTGCCGTTACCCGAATACGCCACTGGTATTACTATAGATTTCGCAAAGGATATGTTCAACGACAACTGGCACGGCGAAAAGGGGTGTGTGGCCGCCATGGATGCTGCGATCTTGACTGGCTGGCCCGCCTCAGGCACAGGCGGTGTCTTGACCCACTTGACAGAACCAAGTGCCTGAAGTGGGGCAGCCAGCCCTCCCGATGCAAAGCCTACCCCTTCGACGAGAAAGACAAGAAACCAGCAACGCGGTCGTACTGTGCGTTTTACTGGAAAGTCCCATAATGGCTTGGCGCAGATAGGCGCAGCCTGCCTGTGCCAGTCGCGATGCAAACGCAATCCTTCGCTTTACCTGTGGAATCGGCCTTTCCGCCCTGCTTCACAGATCGGCTGTAGGCGAACTATCGCGAGCCCTCTCTTGGAACGGATTCTACCAGTAGCCTGCTACCGACCGGGGCCGTGGTGCATGACTTTGTAAGCGGCCATCATGGGCGTCCCATCTAGGTTGTAGAAGGTCTTCAACCGTTTCAATTCGCCGCGCGCTTCCGCGGACCTTATCAATCGATAAACCGGCACATTGAAAAGACCACAGCCGGTGGTGGAGGCTTCGGAACCAATCGCCAGATAGTCCACCACCACATCCACTCTCAACAGATCGCTGGCCTTGGGGGGTTCCACTGCCAATGACTCCAGCCGACCGTTGAGATCATGGCCGGTCAAGAAGTCGACCGTCGGATAAAGCCAATAATCCGGCAGGAGTCGGTCATGTCCAGTGTTGAGCCGAAGCCAGTCGGCCATGCCATAAACGCCATCGGTAAAGCACGGGGACACGCCGCGCATCGTCTTAATAAGGGAAGGCATCCGTGGAGGATTTACCCAACCCAAAAAGAGTCCGGCGCAAACGATCAGCAGGGTCCGGCTCCCCAGGCTGAGAGCGCCGAGCGCGGTGTCCACGAATTCGACAAGAGCTGTTACCATAATAATAATCAGGATGGGCAATATCGAGAACAGATGGGCCACATGAAAAGTGAGCCCGCCCAAAGGACTCACAAGAAAAGCAAAGACCGCATAAAGCAGCAAGAAAATCTTGCACCCACGCGGGAATGTCTGCCGGCGCAGGCAGCAGGAGATGGGCAGCCATAACAACCCGCCAAAAAAGAAGAGCCGCATTGCGCGACAGGTGGATACACCCCCGGAAAGAGGAAACACCTCCTTGGTGAGAGGATCCCTGGCCACAAGGTCCATTATCTGATTCCAACGCCTAGCCAGAATACACAAGATAGCGGAGCCCCCGAACGGACCGAACCGAGCATATGAGTGAGGATACAGCGTCCGCAGGCAATCCCAGAAAGGTTTGCCATCCAACATGAGGTAAAGATTGAACGGGAACATTCCCAATAAGAAGAATCCTAGACAAAAAGCCGCGACGCGGATGGGCTGGTGTGTCTTACAAAAGAAAAAAAATCCGAACGGGATAATCGCGATAATATACAAGATCGAAAAAGAATAGCAGGCCAATGCGCATCCCAATAAATAGCAACCCAAGTAAAGATGCCGCCTAACGCCCATGGCATGCCAGGAGGCGAAACTTGCAAGCGCGGCCATTTGGAACAATACGATTGCAACGCCATAATAGACTCCGAGGCGCGTGCCGGAGATGTAAGCCGGGGATATCGCCAGCAGGAAGGTGGCTCCCCAGGCCACGCGATCGTCGTTAAGCAACCTCCGGCTGAATAGGAAAACCATGAGCAAGGTCAAAGCTCCGATACAGACCGAATAGCAGCGTATGGCTTCGACCGTCGTTCCGAACAGCCACAAAAACGGCGCGAGAAGATAGCTGGCCAGAGCGCCATGATAGGCCGTCTCGCTCACGGGGAAGGCAATGCCGCCGATAGAAATAAAATGCCCCGCACGCAAATCCTTGCGGCCCAGCAGGCTCAAGGCCGGGAGGGCGGCCCAGGCTTCTTCAGCGCACAGGCCTGGGAGATGCAGCCGCGGCAGATTCAATGATAGATAGGGAACCAGAAAGCTCAAGCAGAGCAGCCAGGTTCGTAATCGGCGTTTGTCGATACGCGAAGCGCCCACGGGATTGCCCATCTGACTACCGGTCATAACCATGTCTCAGCCGGCACAGACCGACCCCGAATGGAATCCCGCCAATAGTCCGCGCCTGCCTTGGCTACGAGCGGTCGTCAATTCGCTGTTTCGCACATTATACACCTTCCGCTCCCCCCAAGCATTGCGGGCAGCATTAAAGCGGCGCGCAACTCCAGGAGGAACGACTCTTATCCATTGGAAGGCCTATCGTCGAGGAAATGCTATTATGCCGAGTCGACATCCGGTAAAGGCATATGAGCCGAAATGGAAAAAGAGCGCTCCGGGGCCTGGTGGCGCGTAGGGGATTTGAACCCCTGATCTCTGCCTTGAGAGGGCAGCGTCCTAGGCCGCTAGACGAACGCGCCACCAGAACCCGGAGCTTTTCGTCGGCCATTTTATCAGTTTAGACCCGCACAGGCAAATGCCCGGCCCTGTTCACGGCGAGACCTCCCTAGAACCATCTACGCCCAGAGCCAGCCGCATCCTAGTCTGGATGCTTCTCGCTGTCCTCGCCGCCGGACAGGTCTACCTCAGGGTCCGGCAAGACGTCTCCCTGCCCTACTTCGACGCGGCCGATGACACCGGCTTCTTCCGCAATGAGAGCGCTTTCCAATACCGCTACGCCTTGTCGGTTGCGGCCGGGGCGGGCATCCCGGAGCTCGACCGCGACGCGCAGTATCCCGAAGGGATCCGGACGCGCCAGGAGCTGACCCTGGCCATGGAGTGGGCCACGGGCTGGAGCTGGCGGCTCATCAATCTCATCACGCCGTTGCACGACTTCAGATGGTTCGTCCTCCTCTTCAGCGCGGTCATGTACAGCCTGTGCATCCCGGCCCTCTACCTCATCACCGTTCGGCTCTCCCGCGCCCCCCCCGTGGCGCTGGCCGCGACCGCGGTCTTCGCCCTGTCCTGGGCTGGCATGGCCAACGGCATCGGGACCTACGTGTTCGAAAGCTTCACCCTCCCTTTCCTTATGGCCAGCCTGGCTCTCCTGGCGGCGGCGCTCGACCAGGAGCAACGCCGCTGGCGGCTCTATGCAGCGGCGGCCGGAGCGCTCTTGGCCCTGGCCCTGGCTAGCTGGCACTTCTCGAGATTCCATCTGGCCGCGCTCTTCCTGGCACTATCCTGGGCCGCCTGGTACTGCCGTCATGACGAAGCGGACATCGCACGCCTGCGCGGCTGCGTGGCCATACTCCTGGTCTTCGCCTTCGCCGCCGGCTGGATCTTCGCCCCCCTGCGCCATACCGCCTTTGCGCTATCGCCCGCCATGGTTCTCGGCTACGGTCTGCTCTTGACGATTTCCCGCCTGCCGCGGCGCGTCCTTTTTCCCGCCTTGGCGGCCATCCTGGCCCTGGCGCTGGGTTCTTGGCAAGCCAGCGACCTGACCGCTTACGGCCATGTCTACGGCCTGCTGTGGGCCAAACTGCGCTACGGCCTGAGCCTGCCGGCGGACCCGGCCCAACTAAGCCCCGAGGCTCGGCTGCTCTGGATGGGGCCATTCCAGTCGCCCGACCCCGGTTTTCTATCGTTCGCCCTTCTGCCCATGGCCGCGGTCATATTGCCGAGGGTGGTTTCGGCCCTGTCCCGGCGAAGCCCGGCGGCAGCCGAAAGAGACTCGGCTGCGGGAGCCCCCGCCGCCCTCGTAGACGCCCTTCTCATCCTCTACCTCGCGGGGACCGCCCTGATACTGCGCCTGGTGCCGATACTGGCATTCCTGCTCTGCGCCGCGGCGACTCGGCTGCCGCGGCGCTGGCTGCGCGGCGTTTGGTTGACCGGCCTACTCTTCCTGCTCGCGACCCTGGAAGGTGCCAAGGCCCTGGCTCCAGCGTCCCCGTTCAACCCTATCCTGCGCCTCTCCGCAGCGTGGGCCAGAGAGGAAAGCCACGCCGGCGTCTCCTATTCCAACCTGCTCGACCTCATCCACTGGCTGCGCACGCATGGCGGACCGGGCCGACCGGTGCTGGCCAATTTCGGACTCTCGGCCTCGCTGCTGACCTACGCGGGGACGCCGATCTTGCTACAGCCGAAGTTCGAGGCGCCCGGCATACGCGCCAAGACCATGCGATTCCTGCGTGCCCTCTACTCGAACGAGCCGGAATTCCTGGCCTTCTGCCGCCGCAATAGCGCCGCACTCTTCGTCTACTCCGCTGAGGACATTCTGGACGAGTCGCCGGGCGGACCGCGCTACACCGCGGGCGACATGCGCCTTAAGCCCGACTCGGCGGCGGTCCTGTTCCATTTCAGCCCGCAGCGACTGAAAGACTTCCGCCTGCTCCATGAGAATCCGGACTTCAGGGTCTTCGCCGTCTCGGACCAGCCGTCCCAGTCCGGCCCGATCCCCGCGCAGGATCCGGTCTACGATCTCGGTCGATTCTCTCCCGTCACGGGAGCGGACGGATCCCTGCATCTCGACGTGGCCGCCGTCAATGGCAGGATCGCGGCCGGCCGCCGCTATCTTTTCGTAGCCCGCATCATGGCGCAGGCCGGGCGCGGCGAGGACGCCTTGTCCTTCTATGACGCGGCCGCCGCGGCGTGGCCCTTGGACGAGAATTCCCGTCAGGAATCGGGCCGAGTGCGCGCGGCTCTCGCCGCCGCTCGGCGATAAAGGTAAAGCCGCTCCGTGCGCCAAGCCAGCGGCGAGAAGAAGTCCTCCGATCCCATCAGGACGAAGGGGGAGCGGGCCGGAGCCTTGAACGTGACCAAGGCCTCGGGCTCCCGTATGCAAGGCAGCGCGGTCTCATCCGTAGGGATGCGCTCCTTAAAACGCCATCGAAATTCCGCGACGACGCGGTCTTCGTTGTGCGCCCAGCACCAATCAAGGTCGGCGTGCACCTCACTGGCCGGCACGCCCGCGCTCACGGCGCGCCGCCCCAGATCCCAGGCCGCTGCGGTCGCGCGTAGGTAATCCGAGGTCCCGGCCCAAGTGAAAGCGGCGACGGCCAGGGTACCGATGCCGAGCGCGAGCCGTGAGCGCGCGCTTCTGCCGACGGCGGCCTGGCCGCAAAGCAGGGCCGCGGGAACCAATGTCAAAATATAACGGTCAAAAAAGTACGCGCTCAATAGGAACAAGAGGAATTGCGGCCCGAAAGCCAACAGCGCCAGCCGCGCGGACGCCGGCGGCGCGTCCGCGGCCAGCGCCGCCAGAGTGACGAGAGCGACGCCTGAGAGAGCACTCAGCACCGCCCAAAACCATCCGCCCTGAATGAAGGTGGTCGGACGGAATGCCATGCCGTTGATGTTGAAGCACCCCAGCCCCCAACGGCTAACATAACTGCACTCATGGAACAGACCCTGGGCCAGCCGCCCGTCCCCGGGGAAGGGCGAATAGGGAAGCCACCCGCCGCATAAAAAAAAGACCGCGACGATGGCGAAGGCCGCTGCCGCGGCGTACCAACCGGACCGGGGCAGCCGCCGCATCCGGGCCCAGGGCCGGTCGCACCAGAAGGCAGCCGCCAAGGGAATGCTGAAGAGACCGCAGTAAACCGCGGCCGCGGCCGCGCGCTGCACGGCCAGCATCCAACTCCCGGCCCAGCCCGCTTGGCCCTCCCATATCCAGCGGTGAATGCCCAGGCTGGGGCCATCCGTGGAATGCAGCCAAAATTGATGCCCGCCAGCGGCCGCGCAGGGCAGTGACCAAATGGCCAAAAGAATGCGGGGGGTGCGCCGGCATTCGCGCCAATAGCAGGCGGTCAAACCAATGGGGACCAGGATGGCGGTCTGCCGGATGCCGTAGGCCAGAGCCGCGCAGGCGGAACCCAAAAGCAGCCCGCGCATGGCCGGGAGCTCGCCTGCGAAGGCTCTGCGACTAACGGCCAGGGTCGCCAAACTCAAGGCGAGGGCAGGGACATCGGTCATAAAGCTGGGACAGAGCACAAAGAAGAGGGGGTTGAAAGCGAAAAGCAGTCCTATGACAACATCCTGGCATTCGAGCGATTCGCGTCGCTCTTGCCGGAGCAGGTCACAAAAGGCCATGGCCCCGACCCAGCCCAACACGAGGGTAGACAGACGCAGTGCCCCATGACCCGGGCCGAGAAGACGGGTAAAGATCATGCCCCACGCCGCCTGGACGATGCCGGTGGGCTCCGTGATGGCATGGGACGCGATGCCTCCGCCCTGGAGGAAACAGCGCACGATGAAAGCGTAGGCCCAATCGTCGTTGAGGGCAACGTCCTGGAAGGGCGGCAATAGCAGGACGGCCAGCCAATAGGCGCAGCTGATGAGGATCAGTGCTTTTGCGAAACTCCATCCGGCCGGCGCCCCCGAGGGCAGCCCGCCGGACGGGGTGGATCTCATGGCGACTTTTTCAGCTCCAGCTTCTCGGCCCGGTCCCGGGCCTTGCGGCCCAGCTTGTCCGCGGGAACCAAGGC
The DNA here is from genome assembly GCA_903881545.1 of uncultured Elusimicrobia bacterium. Classification (GTDB taxonomy): domain Bacteria; phylum Elusimicrobiota; class Elusimicrobia; order UBA1565; family UBA9628; genus UBA9628. Next base: position 3,894 of record CAIRTQ010000033.1, on the reverse strand, counting down.
GACGACCTGCCTATAAATCTTGACGGCGCCGCTCGAATCGTTGAGATCATACTCCGTGACTTGGGCGGCCTGATAAAGCTGTTCCGCGGCCTCCTTGGCGGCGGGAAAATCAGAGGCTATCCTCATGCGCAGTTCCACCTCTTGCTTATAATCCTTGAGATCCTTACGCGCTATTTTCGCCGCCGCCAGGAGCGCCGCCACCGCCTCGGGATAGCGGAACTGCTCGGTCAGCCGCTGCCAGGTCTTGATCGCCTCCAGCGGCTGCTTGAGGCGGCCCCGCTGCAGCTTGGCCTCGCTGTCGAAGGCCTTCAGGGCATAATCGCTTTTCGGGTAGCCCTTGATGATGCGTTCATAAGTCTCGACCGCCAAGGCGGGCTGGTCGAAGCGATCAGCGTAGAGCACGGCCAGCCGCTCCAGCACACGCGGAATTTCGGCGCTCTGCGGAAATTGCGTGATAAATTCCTGGAACGCCTCGGCCGCTGCCTTGAATTTCTTGAGCCTATCCGCCAGGAGGGCGCCCACGGCGAACTGGGCCTGCTCCCGGTAGGAACTGCCCCGGTACGCCGCCAACTGGCGGTAAGCCATCAGGGCCGCAGCATTCTTTCCGTCGGCCCGATGCAGGTGGGCTAGGCTCCACAGGATGCGGTCGCCGTCATGGAACGCGGGGAAGCGCACCTGGAATCGCCGCGCCTCCGCGACGGCGGGCTCATACAGGGCGTCACCGGAACTCTCCGCCAGCCCGTAGACGACCTGGGCCAACCGGTCGGCCAGGTCAGCGGATTCGGGAGCTTGAACGAGGGCGCTCATCGCCGCCTGCGCATGACGATTCATCTTCTTCTTAACGAGGTCCAAGTACTCGGACTTGGCCTGCCGCGCCACAGGAGAGGCGGGGTATTCGTAGGCCAGGTGTAGCCAGTCCACGATGGCCGCGCGACGATCCTCTTGGCCGGCCAGCATGGCCAGGGCCTCCGGCGCCTGGGTCGCGGAGGGATACTGCTGGACGAAGATACGCAGGCTCTCGCAGGCCGCGGCGCGCAGGGCGGAATCGGGCTCCAACGCACCGGCCTTGATGGCCTCGAAGGCGGCGGCGGTATCCTCGGTGACGGCGGGCAAAACGCTATTCTGCGCCCAAGCCGACGCGGCACTCAGCAACAATGAGCACCAGAGCGCTGCCAGCCTCATGACTTCTCCGGACCGACGGGGTCAGAACTTCTGCGACGTATCCAACCCGACGCCCGGGCCCATGGTCGAAGACAAGGTCACGCTCATGAGGTAGATGCCTTTGGATGAGGACGGCTTGGCCTTAATGAGAACCTCCATCACGGCCTTGACGTTGCCGGCGATGGCGGGCGGGGCGAAAGAGGCCTTTCCTACCGGGACATGGATGATGCCGTAGTCGTCCACCTTGTACTCCACCCGTCCAGCCTTGAGCTCCTTGACCGTCTTAGCCACGTCCATGGTCACCGTGCCGCTCTTGGGGTTGGGCATGAGGCCTTTAGGGCCCAAGACCTTCCCGAGCTTAGAAAGCTCCCTCATCATGTCCGGCGTGGCCACCAGCACCTCGAAATCCAGGAAGCCCTTGGCGATCTGCTCCACCAGTTCGGCGCCGCCGACCACATCGGCCCCGGCGGCCGTGGCGTCCTTCTGCTTCTCGCCCTGGGTGACGACCGCGACCTTCTTCGACTTGCCCAGGCCGTTAGGCAGGCCTACGGTGCCACGCACCTGCTGCTCGGCCTGCTTGGGATCCACGCCCAGGCGCACATGCAGTTCCACCGTCTCGTCGAACTTCGCGGTGGCGCACTTCTTGACCAGCGCCACAGCCTCATCCAAAAGATAACGCTTGGCGAGGTCGACGTCCTTGATGAGACCGGCTATTCTCTTTCCCATACCGCCTCCTTGACCTGTTGGCGCCCCGCCGCGGCGGGGCTCGGTCCGCCTTCTGTCGTCTACAGTACCTCGATGCCCATGGACCGGGCCGTACCCTTCACCATCTGCAGGGCGGCCTTGAGGTCCTTAGTATTGAGGTCCGGCATCTTCTGCGTCGCGATCTCCTCGGCCTGCTTCAACGTGACCTTGCCGACCTTGTTGCGGTTCGGCTCGCCGGAAGCCTTGGCCAAACCGGCCGCGCGCTTCAAGAGCGACGCCACCGGAGGCATCTTGGTGATGAAGGAGAAAGACCGGTCCTCGTAGACGGTGATGACCACCGGGATGGTCATGCCCGCCTCCATGTTCCGGGAACGGTCGTTGAACTGCTTGCAGAAATCCATGATGTTGACGCCGTGCTGGCCCAAGGCCGGGCCCACGGGCGGCGCCGGATTGGCGGCTCCCGCCGGAATCTGCAGTTTGATCTGAGTCTTTACTTTTTTGGCCATAGCTCTCTCCTGATGAACACCCGCGCGATCAAGTCAACCACGAGGAATACGACTAAAATCTTCCAAAAAACGATACGCTCCGAGCCGAACACACGGGCGGTGAAATACGGCGAGAAGATCAACGGCCACACCAGCCGCACGACCAGGGCCGCGAAGAGGGTCCGACCGAACATGGCCAAAAAACCCACTCCGAACGCCGCGGCCACGGTCATGACGGCCAGTCCGGCGCCGAGCCAGCCCGGCGCACGGGCGCCCGCCACATGCACACGAGGCTCGTGCTCGGGAGGAAGAATCTCGACATCCACCACTAGAGTTTCTCGACCTGTAGGAAATCCAATTCCACGGGTGTCGGCCGGCCAAAGATGGTGACCATGGCCTTGATCTTGGCCTTGGCGTCATTGACATCCTCCACCACGCCAGTGAAATGGCGGAAAGGACCCTCGGTGATGCGGATGCTCTCGCCCTTCTCAAATTGGACGGCGGGCCGCGGCTTGCTGCCGGCCGTGGAGGTGGTCAGCTCGACGATGCCCTGAATCTCGCTTTCCGGCAGGGGCGTGGGCCGAGGCTCGCCCAGGAAGTGGCTGACCCCCGGGATGGCCTTGATGAGCCAGTAAGTGATTTCGTCGACCTTCATGTCGATGAGCACGTAACCCGGGAAGAACTTGCGTTTGGAGATGCGCTTCTTGTTCTTCTTGACCTCGACCACATCCTCGGTGGGGATCAGCACCGAATAGACCTTGTCCTGTAGGCTCTCCAGAACGATCTTGCGCTCGATGGCGCCCTTGACGCTGTCCTCCTTGCCCGACTGGCAATGCACGACGTACCAACCGCGTTCCGAAGTGGGAGTGGTCATGTTACCTGCCTAGGATGGAGCCGAAGAAGATGGAGAGGATGAAGTCTATCGACGCGACATAGACCGCGATGATCGTGACGATGAGCAGCACCGCGATAGTAGAATCCCAGGCCTCCCGGCGGGACAGCCAGGTGGCCTTCTTGAGTTCGTAGTACGATTCTCTGACGAATTGTATGGCTGTGTTCATAAACGCCTCATAGTGGCGGGGGCGCCAGGACTCGAACCTGGAGTCTCGGTTTTGGAGACCGATGGTTTAGCCAATTAACCGACGCCCCCACAAGCCGGCCGGCATCCGCCTATTTCACTTCCTTATGCGGGGTCTGCTTGCCGCAGGCCCGGCAGAACTTCCGGATCTCAATCTTGAAGTCTTTCTTCTTGCCTCGCTGATAATGGTAGTTCTTGTTCTTGCACTCCGTGCAGCCCAGGGTGATGATGACTCGTTTATCGGCCATGGTCTACTCGACGATGTCGCCGACGACGCCGGCGCCCACCGTATGCCCGCCCTCGCGCACCGCGAAACGCAGACCCTTCTCCATAGCGATCGGGGACTGCAGTTCCACTTCGATGTCGATGTTGTCGCCAGGCATCACCATCTCCACGCCCGCCGGCAGCGTCACCGCGCCTGTCACGTCCGTCGTCCGGAAATAGAACTGCGGCCGGTACCCCTTG
>CAIRTQ010000032.1 GCA_903881545.1 uncultured Elusimicrobia bacterium | reverse complement strand
TGACGGCTTCGGTAACATTTTTAGATGAGTTGACACGTCCTTGATCCACCTCAACAGAGAGGCCGCTGGCCAGAATAGTTATAATCTCTCCAGATGATAAGACGAGCCGCCGTTGTTTTGCTCCGAATAGTGTTGCTGCTAGCACTTGCGGAGCTGGTTCTTAGGACAACAGCGTCGTTGTACTTACTGTACTACACAAGATTCGCGCCGCCCCTCCCGGCGCAGGCGGACCATGATGCGTTCCGCATTCTTCTTTGCGTGGGCGAATCCACTACCTGGGGCCACCCGGTCCCGGGCCATGGCTATCCCGAGCAACTGGAGCAAATGCTCAGAAAGGCATATCCAAGGCAAAAAATCAGAGTTTACAATCTAGGAATTTGCGCCATTACCTCGACTGAAGCAGCCAGGCATTTCGAAAAGAACATGCGCCTCTATAGGCCGGACCTTGTGATCATTCACCTGGGGCACAACGACGGCACCCGCCCAGGGATAGGGATGGGCGAACCTCTGCTCCAAAATCTGACGAGCCACCTGAAAATATTCCGAATGACTATCTTCTCCTATCAACTAATCCATGGCCTGATGCGCCATGAAGTCAGTTTGGTCAAATCATATTCCGATGTGTATGTAACATATATAGGAAAAGCTAGTAAATCTAAAGTATATTTACCAGAATTGACCCAAAACTTAAACGATATGATTGATACCGCACCCCGCCAGGGCAGCAAGGTCATACTTTGCAATTATTTCGATTCGCCGGCCAACTCATTCTTGCGCGATTTCGCGGCCAGACGGAAAGTTCCTTTCTGCGACATGGAGTCGCTTTATCGGGAACAAGGCCATCCTAATTGGATCAGCATTGATGGCTGGCATCCGTCACCCTCGGGATATGCCGCCATGGCCAGCAAGATATACGAAGCCATCGAAACGCACCGCATGATGGATCGCGTCGTCAGCAGTCCGGCACTCCCTCTAGGAACTCGGTATCAGTAGTCTCGACCGCCCGCCTGATGTGCAGGAACTAGGCGGGGGCTTTGCTAAGACGCCCCCAGCCAAAGGAACGCCAGCATCTGCCCGCAGCGCGGGCCGCGCCCGCCCTCCCGGCGAAAGGAATAATATAGGCTCGGCCGGCAGATAGTGCAATCGCTCGATACCGCCACCGCATCCGTAGACAATCCCGCAGCGACAAGCCGCCGGCGCGCATCAGCCCCCAAATCGAGATAAATCTTGCCGCCGCGCAGATGCTGAATCTCGCGCGGGAACCGTTGCGCCACCTCGGGCCCGACCTGGTAGCAGCAGGCCCCCGCGTGAGGCCCGACCCACGCCGCCAAATCCTTCGGCTTGACCCCGAAGGTCCGCGCGAACTCGGCCACGGCCAGCCCAGGCAGGTCTGCGTCGAGGCCCCGCCAGCCGGCGTGGAAGACCCCTGCGGCCTTTCCAGAACGCTCCCATATCCAGATGGGGAGGCAATCCGCTACGACGACCCCGATCACCGCTCCCGGCCGGTCCGTCAGCCAGCCATCGCCTTGGGTCGGGAGTCCAGACTCATCGCCGCAGCGCAAGACCGCGGTCCGGTTCCCGTGCACCTGCCTGAGTATCCTGGCATCCAGCTCGGGCGCGCCGACCTTGGCCAAGGCAGCTTGGCGGTGACGCGCGTAGCGCATGTCGCCCCAGACGCGCGTAGTGAAGCCGTGGCCCAAGCCGGCGCCGCGAAGCCGCGAATCACGGCAGACACCGTCGGCGGGAGCCAAGACCTCCTGCGGTTCAGACAGCGGCATTGACCGGGGCCGTCTTGGCCTCCTGCGCGGCCGGTGCAGGGGTCGCCAGAAGCTGGGGCTTAGGATCCATCTTGGGCGTCCGCCTCAAAGGCCGGACCCACTTAGTGAAGCTCGAAGGTTTCAAAGAATACTCGTGTACCAGCCGTGCCACCTCGGAGATTGGCTTAAAATCCTCCCACTTGATGCGCAGGATGCGCACCCCGGCCTGCTCCATCTCAACGATGAACGCCTCGTAGTTCTCCTTCAAGGCGCGCAAGTAATCCAAGGAAATGGTCCGCTCCATGACCCGCCCGCGGGCGAGGATGCGCTTGATGGCCGTCTCCGGGTTGACGTCCAAATAGATGAGTAATTGGGGAAAGACCAGCTCGCGCAGGACCATGTTGTCGAAGAGGTCGAGGTAGGTGTTGTAATCCATGTCCGTAATGATCTTGTCGGGGTGCTGGTTGAGCATGCGGGCGAAGATGGTGTCTTCCCAGATGGTACGGTCCTGGACCACGCCACGGATCTTGCCCAGGGAGATGCGGGTGATGAACTCTCGGTGCTGGCGAAAGCGGTGGTTCAGGAGCCAGACCTGCATCATGGTCCCGTACCCCTTCATGTCGTGGTAAAAATTCTCCAGGTAGGGGTTACCATCCACCTCCTCCAGGATGGGTTCAAAATTAAGAGCCTGAGCCAAATCCATGGTCAGGGTGGATTTCCCCACCCCGATGGTCCCGGCAATCCCGATATATCCTTCGGCGAACATGGCACTTTCCTCCTCGGCGTTAAGGCGCGCGCGGCGCGTCAGCCCGACTGAATCTCCTGCTCGATGCCGCGCAACGCAAGTTTCAAGTCGTCCGGGCTGGTGGCGGCCTCCAGCGCGTCCTCCTCCCTGACCAGACCGTCCCGAACCAGCTTCACCAAGGACTGGCTGAACGTCTGCATGCCGTAGAACTGGCCCTTGGCGCAGGTCTGCGCGATGGCAAGAGAATTACTCTCCTCGATCATCTTGCGCACATGGGCCGTAACGATGAGTATCTCGATGGCCGGCACGCGCCCCCCCTTGATGCAAGGCAACAGCCTCTGGCTGACTACGGCCTTCAGGCTTTCCGCGAGTTGAATGCGCATCAAGGCCTGCTGGTGCGGGGGATACAAATCGATGATGCGCGAAATGGTTTGGATGGAGTCCGCGGTATGCAAAGTCGAAAGGACAAGATGCCCGGTCTGCGCGGCGGTCAGGGCGGCGGAGGTAGTCTCCGGGTCTCGCATCTCGCCAACGAGAATGACATCAGGGTCCTGGCGCAGGGCCATGCGCAATCCCTCGGCATAGGTGGGCGTATCCGCTCCAATTTCGCGCTGGCTCAATATCCCCTTCCGGTCCTTGTGCACGAACTCAACGGGGTCCTCGATGGTCAGGATATGCTCGGCCCGGGTCTCGTTGATGTAGTCCACCATGGCGGCTAACGTCGAGGATTTTCCGGATCCGGTGATACCCGTAACCAGCACCAGGCCCCGGCCATTCTCGGAAATATGCCGCATGATGTCGACAGGCAGACGCAGGTCCTGGAAGCTGGGGATGACCGTCGGGATGAAACGGATGGCGACGGCCAAGCGGCCTCTCTGCCGGAACACATTGACTCGAAAACGAGCCACCTCACCCGCCTGAAAGCCGAAATCGACCTCGCCCCGGTCCGCGAAGATGCCCTTGGCTCTCTGGCTGAGGATAGACGCCAGCATGCCTTCGACCTCGGCCGCCGCGATAGAGTCAGGCGCGGCGGTCACCAGTTCACCGTCCACGCGCAGATAGGCCGGCCCCCCGGCACGGATATGAAGGTCACTAGCCCTGCGGTTGACCATGGTCTGGAGCAGGGTCTGCAGGTCCATGAGGGCTATTTGAGCTTCCTCACCGTAAGCCTCTGATAGGCCGGTTTGTTCCAGTCTACCGGTCCCGCTTTCACAGGGAGGCGTGACAGCCTAGGAATCGAAGTTCGGCGGGGCTGAACGGTTAAACGCGTAGCAATGACTGTGATGCGGAGAGACTCCCCCAAAGTGTCGTCTAAAACCATTCCGAACTTAACTTTTGCCTCAGGGCTGACATGCGGCTGAATGTAGCACATCACCTCGTTGAATTCGTCCAAAGTCAACTTAGACTTACGGCTGGTAATGTTGACCATGAGCCCTTTGGCTCCGGCGATATTGACATTCTCCAGAAGCGGCGAGGTCACAGCATCCTTGGCCGCTTGGAGCGCCCGATCAGCGCCTGTGGCCTCGCCAAAGCCGATAAGAGCCTCGCCCGAATCCGTCATGATGGCACGCAGATCGTTAAGATCCATATTAATATTGCCAGAGGTGGTGATCACATCGGAAATGGACTGCACGGCTATGCGCAGCACGTCATCGACGAGACGGAAGGCTTCATCGGTGGGAGTGTTCTTCTCGACCGCATCCAAAAGGCGGTTGTTGGGAATGATGAGTAAAGTATCCACGCTTTGGCGCAGTTCTTGGATGCCCTCTTCCGCGAGCTTATCGCGGAGCGGCCCTTCGAAGCGGAAGGGGCGCGTGACTACCCCGATAGTGAGCGCGCCCGCCGCCTTGGCCAGTCTGGCGACCACCGGAGCTCCACCGGTGCCAGTCCCGCCGCCCATGCCTGCGGTCACGAAGACCATATCCGCGCCGGCAAGAGCATCCTGGATCTGCCCCTCGGATTCCGTGGCAACGGCCCGCCCCTTACCCGGGTCTCCGCCCACCCCAAGACCGGTCTCCCCCAGTTGAATGAGTATCTCGGCCTCGCTGCGGCGCAGGTCCTGGGCGTCGGAATTGGCGGCGATGAGCTGCACGCCGCGCAACCCCCCCTTCGCCATGCGATTGACGGCGTTGCCCCCGGCGCCGCCCACGCCAATCACCTTGATGACGGCGCTGGTCTCCTTGGATTCTTCTGAAATCTTTATGGTCATACCAAATCCTCGAAGATGCCGCTCAAGCGCCTGAACCACACGGGCATCTTGCGCGGGGTCAGACGCGAGCCCCCCGTACCCCAGGGCGAGCGATGGGCGAAGCTCAACAACCCCAGCGCCGTGGCGTAGATCGGGCTGAACCACTTATCGTCGCCAGCCACCTGGTCAGGATGCGCCAGACCGACGCGCGTCTGCACTCCGAGCAGTTCCTCCACCGCCGCAGGCACACCTTTGAGCAAGCTGCCGCCGCCGGTCAGGATCACGCCTCCCGGGCTAATCAAATCCTTATAGGACGAAGTCTGCAAGTCCTCAACGATGACAGTGCAAATCTCCTCGACACGGGGCTGGACAAAGTTCATCATCGTGCTGGTCTTGACCCGGTCCTGGGTGCGGCCGTCCACACGGCGAAACTCGATTTCCTCGTCGCCGTTGAGCAATGAAGAATGCGCCAAGCCGTGCACGATCTTAAGACGCTCGGCTGTGGCCATGGAGGTGCGCAGACCCACGGCCAAGTCGCGGGTGATGAAGTCGGAGCCGATCCCAATCTCCTTGGAATAACGGATGCACCCTTCAGAGTAGACGCCGAGGGAGACCGACTGCCCGCCCAGGTCCACCAGCAAAGATCCCAAGTCCTTCTCCTCGGGGGAAACCAGCTGCTCGCCCGTGGCCAGAAGTCCGTAGACGACTTCCTCAATCTTGAAGCCAGCCTGGGTCACGGCCTTCATAAGATTATTGAGATGGGCACTGGAGGCGGTGATGATATGCACGTCCACTTCCAAAAGAGAACCTTCCATGCCCACGGGGTTAGGCACGCCCTTCTGTCGGTCCAAAGAGAAGCTCTGCGGCACCACATGCAGTATCTCGCGACCCGGGGGCAATGGGATGGCCTTGGCGTTGGCCACCACGCTTCTGACATCCTCGGCCGTAATCTCCTTGTCGGTGCGCGCGATGTTGAAAGCGCCGTGATTGTTGGACGATTGCAGATGGGCGCCGCGCACGCCGAGATATAGGCCGGTCACCGTGACCGCTCCGGCCGCGGCTTCAGCCTTCTCCAGCACCTGCCCGACCGCGGATATCGTCTCAGGGATGTTGACGACTACCCCCCCGTTGATGCCGTGGCAGGGTACTCTGGCCCCGCCCAAGACGCGCATTCGCCCAGAATCGGGTTCAGGCGCGCCGATGAGGCAGGTCACCTGCCCGCTGCCCATGTCCAATCCCGCGATCACATCCGATTTTGCCATCAGCGCACCTTGCCGAGCAAAGGCCGTTCCGCCCTGGGGCGCAGCAACACTCGCCCGTCCTCAAAACTACGCAAATCGGCCAGCCAGGGCCCGTTGCCAAACGGCGCCGCGGAACCGCGGGCGTCGGCGAGGGCCTGGCGCAGCCGGACGAGCTTCTCCCGCGTCCAGCCCAGTCCCCCCCACAAGACCTCGGTCCCATCCGCGAGGGTTATCGCCCAACCTTCGTAAGGAGAGCGGAAGCTCATCCGCGCCAAAGGCGAAGGTAGGCTTGCGTTGCGCGCCAAGTCCGCCAGCGCCGCGGGCAGGACCTTAAGCTGCGCGGCGTCGGCATTCCCGATATCGACATCAGGAAGAGACCTTTGATCGAGTCCGGCCCAAGCCGCGAAAACCGCGCCGTCATCGCCGAGGTATCCCGCGGGACGACCGGCGCGCAGGACGCGGCCCACGGCCATGCGCGGACCCAACTCCGAGCCTGTGCCCCGCGTAGGCCACAAGCGGCCAAAAGCAAGGTTCTTAGCACCCAAAAAATACTGCCTCAAGGCCGAACACCGAGCGCTGATGCCTCGGCCGAGGTGCCTTGCGGCAAGCCCGCCAGCCACGGTCAGCACGACCAGAGCAGCCGCGGCGGCAAAGAGCCGCAATCGCCGGCGCAGCACCTTGGGCCGCATAGCCACACGGTGACGACGCACACATCGATTAGGGCTCACCGACCACCTGGGACTTGCTCTGTAAACAGACCGGAAGGATCGCGGGGATTCGGACTCACTGTTATGCGCGCATGCAAGGCACGAAAGCAATCTGCTCGACGGAACTTTGCCATTATAACAACTTTGCCCATAGGATGCAATTTCATCGTCGACGGTAAAAAGATGTAAGATGCGGCATGGCCATCCTGGACCGGATCGTACAAAGGCTTGAGCGTTGCGCCGTGCCGAATCTCACAGGCTTGCTCATCGCAGTGCAGGTGATTTTCTATGTCGCTGGCCTCGCCGGAGTCCCTATCGCAGCGCGCTGCGCCCTCATCCCGCGCTTGGCGATGGAGGGCGAGTGGTGGCGTTTCGCAACATTCTTGTTCATCCCACCACAGACCAACCCGGTCTTTGCCTGCCTTGGCTGGTATCTATTCTACTTCATGGGCAATGCGGTCGAGGCGCGCTGGGGAACCTTCCGCTATGACCTCTTCCTGCTCACCGGCTGCGCCCTGACCCTGGCCGCCGCCTTCGCCGCGCCGGCCCGGCTCGTGACCAACATCTTCCTCGGTGGTTCCGTATTCCTGGCCTTTGCGTTCCTTTATCCGGACCTCGAGATAAACCTCTTCTTCATCCTGCCGGTGCGTATGCGCTGGCTGGCCTGGTTCTCCTGCCTTGGCTACGGCTGGGAACTCCTCGCCGGAGACGGGCCGACGCGCCTCTGCGTCCTGGCGTCTCTAGGCAATGTCCTGCTCTTCTTCCGAACGGACATCCTGTGGGTGCTGCGCGCCAGGAGCCGCGCAGCGGCGTCCGGCGCGCAGCGGTCCAAGGGTAAAGAAGCCTTCCACCGCTGCGCGGTCTGCGGCATCACCGATTTATCCCACTCCGCGATGGATTTCCGCTATTGCCCGGAGTGCGGCGGCTTGTGTTATTGCCAGGATCATCTGCCTGGCCACAAGCATGCGCCGATCTCAAGCCACGGTTTGGATTTGCCAAGTTGAGAGCGAACATGGACTGCTTGATGCGGGCTGGGGTCTTCCAGGTACTATTTCTGCTGGCACCCGCAGGCCACGGCACGCCTCCCCCCAGCGAGCCGGTGGCGCCAATCGCCGCGCCCGCGATGGCCGCAGACAAGACGCCCGCGCCAACCCAAGCCGCGCCGCTGCGGCCTCGTCATCAACGAAGGCATACTCCAGCGCCTCGACCACTATCGGGGCATCATCCGCGCGGTCAAGCGCTCCGGCGCCAACTGGGTGCGCCTGGTCTTCCGCAGCAATCCGCAGGATTTCCTTTACGCCAGCCAGAGCTCTTTCAACGAATATGACGCCGTCGTCAAGGAACTGCGCGGCCAAGGATTGCACATCATGGGAACTGTCCTCGACACGAGCCAATGGCCCCGGACCATGACCCCCTCGATTTACGCGCAGCGCGCCCAGAACCTCGCGCTCCACTACAAGGACGCCATCCGCTCCTGGGAAGTGGGCAGCGAGCTCAACGGCGACTGGCTGGGCGGGATGATCGCCCCGCTGAGCCCCGACCAAGTGTTCCAGATATTCGCGGCCGGAGCGGCCCAGATCAAGGCGCTGGACCCGGCGCTGGAGACCGTGGCCACGCTCTACTGGTGGCACGCCACGGCGCCAGACAACGCGCATTCCTTGTTCGCCTGGCTGCGGCACTACTCGCGCGAAGGGTTGGGCCGCAATCTCGACGTGCTCTCCCTCAGCCTGCAGCCCGATGACAATCCCGTGGGCATGGCCTTGGAGACCATATTCACACGCGCGCATCGCGAACTCCCGGACAAGGCGATCCTGCTGGGCAGCCTCGGCTACGTGGAAAAAGACAAACTCCAAGGCTACTGGTGGTTCGCCCCGGACGATGCGGCCGCCGCGCGCGAGGATCTTCTGACATTCATGACCCCGGCCTCCTGCGCCATGCCACGCTCGCTGTGCGGCGGTTTCTGGTGGCAGACTCTGGAGCAGATGCTCCCGGACAAGGGCCGGGGCACGGGACTCTACCGCAGCTACACGAAGACGCTCTCGCGGCTGGGCTGGCCGGCGGCTCAGTGACAGTGGCCAGCCCCTTCCGATTCCCATGTCGGACATGAGGTATGCTAAAATCAGTACCTATCCCGGCTTCAGGGGATGATCTCTGGAAGGGTGCGTGAGCGGTTGAAACGGACAGTCTCGAAAACTGCTAGGGGCTAACGCCCCTCGGGGGTTCGAATCCCCCCCCTTCCGAAGCTTTGGAGGTCCGCAGCCATGACCTGGTGGAATCCGTTCAATAAGAAGGAAGATCAGCCGCAGACTGCCGCGCCGCCGGAACTACCCAAAGAGCTGGCCGACTCCTCCCTTACCAAAGGGATGATGGCCAAGTTCTACCGCATGTGGAAGAACCCGGCCTTCCTTAATCAACTGCGCACGCTCAGCGCGCACATGGCCAAGGATGGAGTGAACATCAAGGACATGGCTGCGGTCAAGGCCTGGTTGGAGAAGAACAAGGATGCCATCGAGGCCGGGAAATTCAAGGAGCTCCCCCCGGGATCGGAGAAACAGGAGACCTTCGTCAAGACTGGGCCGGACGTCGGACGCAACGATCCCTGCCCCTGCGGATCCGGCAAGAAGTACAAGAAATGCTGCGGCACCAAGAGCTAGGCTGGATTCAAAGGCGGGAAACTGGAGCGGGCGAAGGGAATCGAACCCTCATCTCTACCTTGGCAAGGTAGCGTTCTACCACTGAACCACGCCGGGGCTCCCCTCGTCGGAGAATCCTAGTCCGATTCGTCCGGCCAGTCCGCAGAGGTAGCGGTCTGGCATGGGGTCCGTTTCAAATAACTTGGGGCCTTGGTGGCACTCGGACAACCCGAAGGCATCCGCACCAAGACCCCAAAACAAAAACCTCCGGGGCGCGTCCGAGTGCGGGACCAGTATAACCCGGCCAGTGGCAGGCGTCAAGACCAGTGATATTCTCGTGCGCGTAGGAAAGCAACCAGCCAAGCCTGGGCAGGGGTTTGATTCTCAGTCGAACCTGTGCCCGCAGGCGCAGACCTCGACAACCTCGCTTCGCGGCTCCGGGCATTTTGGGCAAGCAACCTCCAATGGCTCCGGGTTCAAGCCGCACCCCGGACAAAACTTTGCGGCTACGGCCAACGGCCCCGAACATCCGGCACAGATTCCCTGTTGCGTCCTTACGGCTGAGTCTTTGGTTTTCATGTTTCCTCCACGTCTATCTCCTGCTCGCCCTGCGCCTAAGCATCATCCCAAAGAGCTGTGCCGCCTCAGCTCCCGTTGTTTCCGTCCCGCGCAGGATGGGATTCATGGCCCGTTGTAGCCGTGAGGAACGCTCCGACTCATAGACCAGGCCCAAGCATTTACGGCAAGCGAAGCGGCCACCCTGAGCGAGATACAAGGCAATCACGCGCCGACCGCAGGACGGGCAAGCCCACCACCACCGTAACCCGACACGGCCGCCGACCTTGCGGGGCTGCCCTATCGCAGTAACTCGCTCCTGGCACGATTGCCCTAGCTCATGCAGAGTGAATGACCGCCGCACCGCGCCAGGCTCCGCAGGCTCGCCCGTTATGGACGCGAACACCCGACCCTCGCAAGGCTCCCATTCGCGGTTAAGCCCTGGCCTGGAAGCCTGGAACAGGGTAACGGGCATGGACCCCCAAACCATGTCAAGCAAGCCCTCATGCTTCAAGCTCCAAGCATGAACGCATGGCACCCTTTCAATCTCGCATTTCATCCCGCGAAGCCCAAATCCATCGGGCCATTTTCGCCCGTTTTTGCGGGATAGCGGCGAAGGCGTCTATCTTTTTTCATGGTGAGTATTTCACTCCATTTCCTCGCTATTCCCCAAGGCCCACTTACCGACTTTACCGGGAATACCGGGTATTTCCCACTTTAAGGACTTTTTAGGATGAAGAGAGAGAAGGGGAAAGAAGTAGAGAAAACCCGGTATTCCCGGTATCTTGGCATCATTCGACCGGCTCCGACTTCCAGGCCAACCCCGCCCAGACCCTTGCACCGTCCGCCCGCGCCTCCACGACGCCCAGGACCTCGCCCAGGCGCTTGTTAAAGGCCCGCTGGCTGGCCGCGTGGTGTATTCCGGCGGTGCCGACCCATTGCGCGTATACCTTATATACCTCGACCTTGCGAACGGTCGCCCCCGGCGAGGCCTCAAGGCGCTCGGATATAAACTCGAAGGCGTTGTCACATTGCCGCCTGTAGCTCTGCCCGGCCTCCTGGACGCTGGCACAGGTGCTGAAGTCCTGCTGCGCCTCCAAGCGTTGCAGACCGGCCAGGGCGCGATTTAGAAGGGCGCTCCGGGCCTCCGGCGTGGTCAAGAGTTCAAGCAGGTCCTTCTTGGCCTTGGAGCCTTGGAAGCGATTGGGGAATGGGATGATGACCCAACGCCGGAAGTAGGCCGGGCTCAGGTCCCGAGACTTCGGCAGTTCATTGGCGCTGAACAGTAGCCGGGCTGTTGGGACCAACTTGAAGGGCTGGCCGAATTTCCTTTCGGCCTTGATGATATCGCCGCCGACAATGGCCTTGAACACGTCGCTTTGCTCAAGGCTGGAACTCGGGAGGTCCGCATAGACGTTTACGAGTTTGCCTTGAAGCTCCGCTGCCACGAAGCGATTTTCTACGAGGTCTTGGAGCGATATATGGGACACGCTATCCTCGCCCAGGAAGGCTGTCAGCATCGAAAGAAAGGTGCTCTTGCCGTTGGCCCCGTCGCCCAGGAGCGTAAATGCTTTCTGGAATTTCGTTGTGGGCCGTAACAGGTAGCCGACCAGTTCTTCGGCTAAAGGCAAGGCATCCGGCGGGAAGACTTCGGCCAGGAAGCGGTCCAGCGTTTCGGAGTGTGCGCCTGGGAGATAGGCCGCGTTGATTTGGAACGTTGAGCGGTATTCCGGCGAGTGGGGCTTGAGTTCGCCCGTGCGCCAGTCCAGCATCCCGTTCTGGACGTTCAGCAGGTCCATGGCGTCCGGGTTCAGGTCACGCGCCGCAACCTTGGAGCCTTCCTTGACCAGCGCGGAAGTGGCCTCAATCCGGTCAGGCTTTGATGCTTGCCCAAGCTGCTCATGCGCCAATCGTCGGGCTATGTCTGCTCCGTTGGGCCGGAAGACGCCGCCTTCGTAAAGGTGGAGCCGGACCCCGACCCCGGCCTCGTCTATCGGCGAGGTGAGAAAATGATGCTTGCGGGCTATCTCCTGCGCCAGGACAGCCGGGCGGAACACGTTGCCCTCGAACCAAGGGGCGCGGGACGGCCGCCCGAGGTCCTGGGCTTCGCGCAGTTGTGTCAGCCGTTGCCCCGCTTCCCGGCGGCTGATAATGCGGCAGGTTGCCAGCTTCTCGATGCCGAAGCGGGCCTTGTCGCTTGGGAGCAGGGCAAGGCTCTTGGCCGCTAACGAAAATTGAGCCAGTTGTGCTCAGTTAAACTGAGCCGACGTTGGCGGCAAGATTTTTGGCGCGAGGCGTGGCAATGCGGATCAGGCCGCGCTGAGGATGGGCGGG
>CAIRTQ010000031.1 GCA_903881545.1 uncultured Elusimicrobia bacterium | reverse complement strand
GGCTCTGCGGTCGGACCTGATGAACGGACGCCCAGTGGCGGGATGCGGGATATGCTACGAGATGGAGCGGTCGGGTTTTAGGAGTCTGCGGCAAAGGAGCGCCGTCGATTTGGGCCGCCATGGCGGCCGCGAGCGCCTCACCGCTCCGGACGGGACGCTGCCACGGCTGCCGATGCCTTGGCTCGACATCCGCTTTTCCAATGTCTGCAATCTGCGCTGCCGGATGTGCGATGCGAAGCAAAGCAGCGCCTGGATGGCGGACGCCCGGGCTTTGGGCTTGCCGGTCGAGGGCGCACCCATAAAGAAGCCTTGCGACGATTGGAAGACGCTGTGGCGTCAACTGCAGCCGTTGCTGGAAGATGGGATTGAAGAGATCCGCTTCGGGGGCGGGGAACCTCTCATCATGGAGGAACACTACCGGATATTGGATTTCCTCATCGCGCACAAGTTAACGCATGTGCGCTTGCGCTACAACACGAATTTCTCCACCCTGCGATCCCACGGTCGAGACGTGCTCGACTTGTGGACTCGCTTCGACGATGTCGATGTCTCCGCCAGTCTCGATGGCTCCGGTCGGCGGGGCGAGTATCTGAGGAAGGGCCTGAACTGGGATGCGGTGGTGGCCAACCGGGAGGAGATGCTGCGCCGGTGCCCGGATGTCAAGTTCTTTATCCTGGCGACCCTCAATTTATTCAATGCGCTGCATCTGCCTGATTTTCATCGGGAATGGGTCAGGAAGGGGTACATCGGGCGCAATGAGTTCGCGCTCAATATGCTCCTGGTGCCTAAGGTCTATTGCATCCGGGTCCTGCCGGCGGCGTTGCGGCAGCGGGTTCTGGAGTCATTCCGCCGGCATCGAGAAAGCTTCTTGGACGCCGACGGGTCGGCGGCGCGCGATTTCGCGGCCGCGGCGCGCTTCATGGAGGCGCAGGATCACAGCGAACTGCTGCCCGACTTCGTGGCCATGACGCGCCGTCTGGACCAGCTGCGCGGGGAAGACTGCCGCGAGGTCTTCCCGGAACTGGCCGCACTCTTCGAGGCCGCAGAATGAATCCGCGGGAAGCCGGGGCATATTTTGAGCTGGGGAAATCGTGCCGCGGCCAGGGCCGATTGCCCGAGGCCGAGGCGGCATTGAAGAAGGCCTTGGAACTCGACCCAGAGAACGCCTGGGTCCGCCTTGAATTGGGTACTCTTTACTTGGATCAAGACAAGCTCCCAGAGGCCGCGGCGGAATTTGAAAAAGTCATAGCCATGGATCGGAGCAATAGCGGGGCGCATTGCCAGCTCGGGCGGATCTCCCATAGGCAGGGCCAATGGCCTAAGGCCGAAGCCTCGTTGCGCAAGGCCCTGGAACTTGACCCGCAGAACGGCGGCGCCTCCATCGAGTTGGGCGCTCTTTACGAAGAACAGAGCCGATTCCCGGAGGCTGCGGCGGAGTTTGAAAGGGCGGTAGCCATTGATCAGGACAATGGCGGGGCGCATTGCCAGCTCGGGCGGATCTGCCGCAGGCTGGGGCGGTCCGCCGAGGCTCAGGCGGCGCTGCATAGGTCGCTGGACCTCGATCCACGCAACGATGACGCTTGTATCGAGTTGGGAACGCTCTTCCTGGATCAAGAGAGGTTTTTGGAGGCCGCTGCGGAGTTTGAAAGAGCCATCGCCATAGAATCGAACAATAGTGGGGCTCATTATCAGCTCGGGCGAATTTACTGTAGGCAGGGGCGGTGGTCTGAAGCCGAGTCGGCTCTGCGCGAGGCGCAGGCGCTCGATCCGCGGAACGACTGGGCCTGTATCGAGTTGGGGACTCTTTACCAAGGCCGAGACAGACTTTCGGAGGCCGCGGCGGAGTTTGAAAAAGCCATAGCCATAGATGGAAACAATGAGTGGGTTCATTGCCAGCTTGGACGAATCTGCCGCAAGCAGGGACGACTAGCTGAAGCCGATGAGGCGATGGACAGGGCGCTGGAGATCGATTCACGGGACGTCAACGCCCGCATCGAATTGGGCTTGATTTACGAAGACCAGAATCGGTTCATTCCGGCCGCGGCGGAGTTCGAAAAAGCCATCGCCATCGAACCGAACAATAGTGGGGTTCATTGCCAGCTCGGGCGGATTTCCCGCAAACAGGGCCAATGGCCTAAGGCCGAAACTTCATTGCGCAAGGCCCTGGATCTTGACCCGCAGAACGGCGGCGCCTGCATCGAGTTGGGTGCTCTTTATGAAGAACAGCGCCGATTCCCGGAGGCCGCGGTGGAATTTGAAAGGGCCATAGCCCTGGCTCCGCATAATGTCGGCGCTCATCTCTGTTTGGGGCACATCCAGCTCCGTCTGGGCAGATGGGCCGAGGCCGAGGCGGAGTATAAAAAGACAGTAGAATTAGATCCGCTCGGTGACGGATCCTATATCGGTTTATGGGCCGTCTATCGAGGCCAGGGGAGATCGGCCGAGGCCGCGACGGCTCTGGCCAAGGCCATGGCGATTAATCCGTCGAGCGCTTTCGCCTGCACCGAATTGCTGGATCGCTTAGACTGGGATGCATTTGTCGGCGACAGTGCCCAGGAGCCGATGCGGGAACGGGTTTTCTGCCTACTGCCTTGGACGCACTTGGATATCCATACGGATGGCTCTTTTCGCCCATGCTGCGCCTGGAGCGGGCCGCCTCTGGGGAATGCCCGGTCGACAGCGCTCGCTGCTCTGTGGAACTCTCCGAGCATGAAGGCTTTGCGTTTGGATATGATGATCGGGCGCCCGGTGGCGGGATGCAGGAGATGCTACGAGATGGAGCGGTCGGGTTTTGGCAGCCTGCGTCAAAGGAAGAATATCGACTTGGGCCGCCATCGCGACCGCGAGCGCTTGACCGCGACGGACGGGACCCTGCCGCCGCTCCCGTTGCCTTGGCTTAATATCCGCTTCTCGAACGCCTGCAATCTGCGCTGTCGGACATGTAATCCGACACTCAGTAGTGCTTGGATCGCAGACGCCAGGGCATTGGGCTGGCCGAACGAAGGGGGCATGCGCAGGTCTTATGATGATTGGGACGTGCTGTGGCGCCAGCTGCAGCCGCTGCTGGAAGAGGGGGTCGAGGATATCTTTTTTGAGGGCGGGGAGTCGCTCATCATGGAGGAGCACTACCGGATGTTGGATTTCCTCATTGCATGCGGCCTCACGGACGTGCGCTTGACCTACAACACGAATTTCTCGACCTTGCGGTTTCAGGGGCGGGACGTGATCGACCTATGGTCTCGCTTTCGCAATGTCAGGGTTTGCGCTAGTCTCGACGGCTCTGGCCGGCGGGGCGAATACCTGAGGAAGGGTTTGCTTTGGGATGCGGTTGTGGCAAACCGGGAGGAGATGTTGCGTCGATGCCCCAATGTCGCATTCTCGATCATTGCGACTTTCAGCATCTTCAACGCGCTGCATCTGCCTGATTTTCATCGGGAATGGGTCGAGAAGGGGTACATTGAACATGATGCGTTTGTATTCCATATGCTCATGGAGCCTGCGATATATCGCATGCAGGTCCTGCCGGCGGCGCTGAAGCAGCGGGTCCTGGAATCATACCGGCGGCATCGCGAAACCTTCTTGGATGTCAATGGGTCTGCGGCGCGCGATTTCGCGGCCGCGGCGCGCTTCATGGAAGCGCAGGATTGCAGCGAACTGCTGCCCGGGTTCGTGGCCATGACGCGGCGCTTGGACCGGTTGCGCGGGGAAGACTGCCGCGAGGTCTTTCCTGAACTGGCCGCGCTCTTCGAGGCCGCAGAATGATTCCGCGGGATGCAGGGGCGTATCTCCAACTGGGGAAATCGTGCCGCGGCCAAGGCCGCTGGCCCGAGGCCGAGGCGGCGTTGAAGAGTGCCTTGGAACTCGAGCCAGAGAGCGGCTGGGCCCGCATCGAATTGGGCACTCTTTACCTGGATCAAGACAAGCTCCCGGAGGCTGCGGCGGAATTTAAAAAAGTCTTAACCATCGATCGGAGCAATAGTGTGGCTCATTGCCAGCTCGGGCGAATCTATCACAGGCAGGGCCAATGGCCCAAGGCCGAGGTTTCGTTGCGCAAGGCCCTGGAGTCCGACCCGAAGAACGGTGGTGCCCGCATGGAATTGGGCACTCTTTACCTGGATCAAGACAAGCTCTCGGAGGCTGTGGCGGAATATGAAAGCGCCCTAGCCATAGATGGGGACAATGCTTGGGTCCATTGCCAACTTGGGAGAATCCACCGCAAGCAAGGGCGCTGGCCCGAGGCCGAGGCGTCATTGCATAAGGCGTTGGAACTCGCGCCACAGAATTGCTCGGTTCATATCGAATTGGGCGCTCTTTACGAAGACCAGGAGCAATTCCCGAAGGCCGAGGTGGAATTGGGGAAAGCCATTGCCATGGAAGGGAACAATGGCTGGGTTTATTGCCGGCTCGGGCGGATCTATCGCAAGCAGGGGCGCTGTCCCGAGGCTGAGGCCGCATTGCTCAGGGCACTAGAGCGCGATCCACATGATTGCTGTGCCCGCATCGAATTGGGTTCCCTTTACCAGGATCTGGACCGATTACCTGATGCTGCGGCGGAGTTTGAATGGGCCATAGTCCTGGATCGGACCAACAGCTGGGCCCATTGCCAGCTTGGGCGGATCTACCGTAGGCAGGGGCGGCCGTCCGAGGCCGAGGCGGCATTGCGCAAGGCGTTGGAGTGTGACCCACGCAACGATGGCGCCTGCATCGAATTGGGCGCTCTCTTCCTGGATCAGGCTAGGTTTTCGGATGCCGCGGCGGAGTTCGAGAGCGCCATAGTTCTGAATCGGGACAATGGCTGGGCGCATTGCCAGTTGGGGCGGGTCTTCCGCAGGCAAGGGCAGCCCTCCGATGCTGAGGCGGCATTGCGCAAGGCGATGGAACTCGACAAAAAAGACATCTGCTCCTGTATAGAATTGGGATCCCTTTATTTGGATCAAGGTAGACTTTCGGAGGCCGCAGCGGAGTTTGAAAAGGCCATCGCCCTGGATGGGAACTATAGCTGGGCCCATCGCCAGCTCGGGCGGATCTACCGGAAGCAGGGGCGATGGTCTTATGCCGAGGCGGCGTTGCGCAAGGCGCGGGAGATCGACCCTTGCGATGACGGCGCTTGCATGGAAATGGGCGCTCTTTATGAGGGCCAGAGCCGATTTCCCGAGGCCGCGGCGGAATTCCAGAAGGCGCTAGCCGTCAATCCGCGCAACAGCGGGGCGCATTTCCGTCTAGGAAAAATCCATGCCAGCCGCGGCCGGAAGGTGGAGGCCGCAGCGGAGTTCGCAAAGACCATCGCCGTCGATCCGAACCATCTCGGCGCCCACCTCTCATTAGCCCATAGCCAACTCCTCCTGGGCCGCTGGGGCGAGGCCGAGGCGGAGTTCCAAAGGGTGGCGGCTTTGGATCCGCGCAACGACGGAGCCTATATCGGTTTATGGGCCATCTGTCGCGGCCAGGGGCGGTCGACCGAGGCCGAGGCGGCTTTGGCCAAGGCCGTGGCGATCGCTCCGAAGAGCGCCTTCGCCTGCACCGAATTGCTGGAGCGCCTGGAGCGGGATAAGGCCGTTGACTTGCCGGGCCGCTCTGGGTCCGCCGGGATGGGAGCAACTTCTTCGCCAAGCGTGTCGAGCGATGCCACGGCGGAGCCGACGCGGGAACGGGTGTTCTGCCTGCTGCCTTGGGCGCATCTGCATATCCGGACGGACGGCTTGGTCCGTCCTTGCTGCATGTGGGACGGGCCGCCTATGGGGAACGCCAATTCGTCGTCGATCGATGAGTTGTGGAACTCTTCGGACATGAAGGCTCTGCGTTTGGACATGATGAGCGGGCGCCCGGTGGCGGGATGCTGGAGATGCTACGAGATCGAGCGGTCGGGTTTTTGGAGTATGCGGCGAAGAAAGACCATCGATTTAGAACGCCATCGCGGTCGCGAGCGGCTGACCGCGCCGGACGGGGCGCTGCCGCGGCTCACGGTGCCTTTTCTCGACATCCGCTTCTCCAACGCCTGCAATCTGCGCTGCCGGACTTGCGATACGACGCAAAGCAGCGCTTGGATCGCCGATACCCAGGCGCTGGGCTTGCCGAACGCGAGGGTGGGCGCGCGCAAGTCCTATGACGATTGGGACAGCTTCTGGCTTCAGTTGCAGCCGCTGTTGGAAGAGGGGCTTGAAGAGATCGTCTTTGCGGGCGGGGAACCGCTCATCATGGAGGAACACTACCGGATATTGGATTTCCTCATCGCGCGCAAAATCTGGGATGTGCGACTGCACTATGTGACTAATTTTTCGACCCTGCGGTTCCAGAGTCGCGACATGACCGACCTGTGGTCCCGCTTCCACGATGTCAGGGTCACCGCCAGTCTCGACGGCTCCGGCCGGCGCGGCGAGTATTTGAGGAAGGGCCTGAACTGGGACGCCGTGGTGGCGAACCGGGAAGAGATGCTGCGCCGGTGCCCCGATGTTACATTTGGGATTTCGGCGACCCTCAGCATCTTTAACGCGCTGCATCTGCCTGATTTTCATCGGGAATGGGTCGAGAAGGGGTACATTAATCGCAATTCGTTCGCGCTCAATATGCTCGTGACCCCCTCGATCTATTGCATGCAGGTCTTGCCGGCGGCGTTCAAGGAGCGAGTCCTGGAGTCATACCGGCGGCATCGAGAATCCTTCTCGGATGCCGACGGGATGTCGGCTCAAGATTTTGCATCCGCGGAGCGCTTCATAGAGGCGCAGGATTGCTGCAAACTTCTGCCCGAGTTCGTGGCCATGACCCGCCGCTTGGACCAGCGGCGCGGGGAGGACTGCCGCGAAGTCTTCCCTGAACTCGCCGGGCTCTTCGAGGTGGCAATATGAAGCCGCGGGATGCCGGGGCGTATTTCCAGCTGGGGAAATTGTGCCGCAGTCAGGGCCGTCGGCCCGAGGCCGAGACGGCATTGAAGAAGGCCTTGGAGCTCGATCCTCAGAACGGCGGCGCCCGCATGGAGTTGGGCGCGCTTTACCAAGAGCAAGAGCGATTCCCTGAGGCTGCGGCGGAATTCGAAAGAGCCATTACCATAGATGGGAACAGCGGCTGGGTTCATGGTCAGCTCGGGCAAATCTACCGCAGGCAGGGGCGAGCGTCCGAGGCCGAGGCGGCATTGCGCAAGGCGCAGGAGCTAGACCCGCGCAACGAGGGAGTCTGCATTGAGTTGGGAGCCCTTTTTCTGGATCAAGAGAAATTTTCGGAAGCTGTGGTGGAGGTTGAAAAGGCCATCGCACTGGGTCGGGACAACGGCTGGGCGCATTGCGAGTTGGGGAAAATCTACCGCAGGCAGGGGCGGCCCTCCAAGGCTGAGGCGGCATTACGCAAGGCGCTGGAGTTCGACCCGCAAAACATTTGCTCCTGCATAGAATTGGGCGCCATTTACCTCGATCAATGCAGGCTTTCGGAGGCTGCGGCGGAGTATGAAAAGGCCATCGTCCTGGATCGGGACAACAGCTGGGCCCATTGCCAGCTAGGCCGTATCTATCGCAAGCAGGGGCGGTCCATCGATGCTGAGGCCGTGCTGCACAAGGCGCAGGACCTTGGCCCTTGCGACGACGGCGCCTGCATGGAATTGGGCGCTCTTTATGAGGACCAGGGCCGATTCCTTGAGGCCGCGGTTGAATTCCAGAAGGCGCTAGCCGTCAATCCGCGCAGCAGCGGGGCGCATTTCCATCTAGGCGAAATCCACGCCAGCAGCGGCCGGAGGCTGGAGGCCGCGGCGGAGTTCGCCAAGGCTATAGCCGTCGATCCGGACTATACCAGCGCCCATCTCTCTTTGGGACATAGCCATCTCCGCCTGTGTCGCTGGGTCGAGGCTGATACGGAGTTCCAAAGAGTCATAGCCTTGGATCCGTGCAACTCTGGAGCCTATGTCGGTTTGTGGGCGGTCTATCGCGGCCAGGGGCGATCTTCCGAGGCCGCGGCGGCTCTGGCCAAGGCCGTGGCAATCGACCCGAACAGCGCCTACGCTTGCACCGAATTGCTGGAGCGCCTTGACCGGGATAAGGCTGTCGACGCCCAGGGCCGCTCCGGTCCCGCCGGGAGGGGAGCGCTTCTTGCGCCGGGCATGCCGAGCGATGCTATGGCGGCGCCCACGCGGGAACGGGTGTTTTGCCTGCTGCCTTGGACGCATCTGCATATCCGGACCGACGGCTGCGCCCGTCCCTGCTGCATGTGGGATGGGCCGTCTATGGGGAATGCCCATTCGTCGTCGATCGATGAGTTGCGGAACTCTTCGGACATGAAGACTTTGCGCTCGGACATGATGAAAGGGCGCCCAGTCGCGGGATGCTGGAAATGCTATGAGGAAGAACGGTCGGGTTTCTGTAGCATGCGGCAAAGAAATAACATCGTCTTCGAGCGCCATCGCGGCCGCGAGCGGCTGACCGCGCCCGATGGGACACTGCCTCGGCTCTCGGTGCCTTTTCTCGACATCCGCTTTTCCAATGTCTGCAATTTGCGCTGCCGGACATGCGACGCGACGCTAAGCAGCTCTTGGGTGGGGGATGCCCGGGCGCTGGGTTTGTCTGTCGAGGGGGGAGGCGTACGCAAGTCTTATGATGATTGGGCTGCGCTCTGGCGCCAGCTACAGCCACTGCTGGAAGAGGGGATCGAAGAAATCGTCTTCGCGGGCGGGGAACCGCTCATCATGGAGGAGCACTATCAGATCCTGGATTTTCTCCTCGCGCGCGGCCTCACGGATGTGCGCTTGCGCTACAATACGAATTTTTCGGCTCTGCGGTTCCAGGGTCGGGACGTGATCGGCCTGTGGTCCCGCATGCACGATGTCAAGGTCGCCGCCAGTCTCGACGGCTCCGGCCGGCGGGGTGAATACCTGAGGAAGGGTCTGCGCTGGGACGAGGTGGTGGCCAACCGGGCGGAGATGCTGCGCCGGTGTCCGGAAGTGGC
>CAIRTQ010000030.1 GCA_903881545.1 uncultured Elusimicrobia bacterium | reverse complement strand
TGCCCACGGCCCGGATGGTGAAGCCCGAGAATAGGAAGACCAGCATGGCGCCGAGCATGGCGCCGACGAAGACCTCGGGCTTGGCGATGTTCACGCTGATGTGCCTGCCCGTGTAGTTGAATATCTCGTCCATGTAGGCCGAGAACAGCAGGAACGCCGCCAGGGCCGCGGAGCCGATGGCGTAGCCCTTGGTCAGGGCCTTGGTGGTGTTGCCCACGGCGTCGAGACGGTCGGTCTTCTTGCGGATCTCCTCGGGCTGGTGGGACATCTCCACGATGCCGCCCGCGTTGTCCGTGATGGGGCCGAAGGTGTCCATGGCCAGGATGTAGGCCGCGGTGCTGAGCATGCCCATGGTCGCCACCGCGGTGCCGAAGAGGCCGCCCAAGCCGCCGGGCAAGGCCGCCACGCCCAACTTATAGGAAGCCAGGATCGCGATGCAGATGACGATGACAGGCAGGGCCACGCACTCGAAGCCCACCGAGAGGCCCGCGATGATGTTGGTCGCCGGCCCGGTCTGCGAGGCCTCGGCGATGGAGAGCACCGGCCGGTATTTATACTCCGTGTAGTATTGCGTGATGTACACGAAGGCCTGCGCGGTCAGGATGCCGATGACGCCGCAGCCGGTGTAGTAGAGCCAGGCGTTCGGCGCCTGCTCCGTATAAAGCAGCCAGCGCGCCGCGAAGGCAAAGGCCGCCATGGCCAGCGCCGAGGCGATGTAGTAGCCGATGTTCAAGGCCGTCATCGGGTCCTTGTCTTCCTCCGTGCGGACATAAAGGATGCCCACGATGGAGGCAAGGATGCCCAGGGCGCGCGCGACCAGCGGGAAGAGGATGCCCTTCCAGCCAAAGAACGGAATGAGCGAGACGCCCAGGATCATGGCGCCGATGTTCTCGGCGGCGGTGGATTCGAAGAGGTCCGCGCCGCGGCCCGCGCAGTCGCCCACGTTGTCGCCCACCAGGTCCGCGATCACGGCCGGGTTGCGGGGGTCGTCCTCCGGGATGCCGGCCTCGACTTTGCCCACCAGGTCCGCGCCGACATCGGCGGCCTTGGTGTAGATGCCGCCGCCGAGCTGAGCAAAGAGGGCCCCGAAGGACGCTCCGAAGCCCTCTCCCACGATCATGAAGGGGATCTTGGACACGTCATAGCCCTGGAGCTTGAGGAGCGCGAAAAGCCCGCCCACGCCGAAGAGCGAGAGCGCCGTCACGAAGATGCCGGAGACCGCGCCGCCGCGCAGGGCGATGCGCAGGGCGTCGTTGAGCGAGGTCCGCGCCGCCGAAGCCGTGCGGATGTTGGAGCGGATGGAGACCCACATGCCCACGAAGCCGGCGCTCACCGAGCACAGGGCGCCCATCACGAAGGAGAGGGTCGTCCAGCAGGCCAACGCCATGGGGGCCGCGGCGTCATGCTCGTTGTGGCTGCGCACGAAGGCGTATAAAAGGAAAAGAATCACGGCGAACAGGCTGGCCAGGAAGAGGATGGTCCTGTTCTGCCGGCGCAGGAAGGCCTCGGCGCCGCTCTTGATGGCGTCGGAAATCTTGCGCATCGCGTCCGTGCCGGTGTCCTTGGCCAGGACCCACTGGGTAAGCCAGTAGGCGAAGGCCAACGCGACAAGCGAGGCTCCGAAGACCAGGGCCAGGGCGGGTTTCATTGAGCTGTTCATGGACGGCCTCCAAATATCGAGATGCGCTTTAGAGTCGTTGTAATGACTGGAAATAAAAGCAACTTTTTGGTCAGCGGTCAACAGTTTTAAAATTTGCTAATATTTTCGCCCGTAACAATCTCTTTAAAAAAACAACAATCGAGAATGCCTACACCAGCCAAAAAAATCCTTTTCATCTGCACCGGCAATGTCTGCCGCAGTCTCATGGCAGAACTGCTGATGGCCCGGCTTTCCCAGCAGCGCGGTTTGGGCTTGGAGGTCCGCTCCTGCGGCGTGGCGGCCGAGATCTATTTTGAAATCCCTCCGGGAGTACGGGTGGCCTTGGCCGAAGTCGGCATAACGGAGATCAGCCATGAGGCCCAACTGGTCACCCACGACTTGCTGGGTTGGGCTGACCTGGCGCTGACCATGACCCGGGCGCACTGCGCGGGACTCGCGGATAGGTTCCCGGAATTCGAGTTCAAGCTGCATCCCTTGCGCGGCTACGCCGGCTTGGACGAGATGGACATCCTGGACCCTCTGGGCCGGCCGGCTAAGGCTTTCGCCCAGTGCCGCGACAAGATAACCGAGGCCTTGGAAGCGGTCGCAAGGAAGCTGCAAGCTCCTACAGGGGACAGCAGGCCGTAGCGTGAATTTGGTAGACTAAATTTAAGTAAATATGGAGCTGAGACCTTACGACCCCGTGCACGACGGCGACTGGGACGAGTCGGTCGGTCGGTATGAGACGAAGCATCTCTTTCACACTTCGGCTTGGCTGGATTTCTTAAAGGAATCCCAGGGCGGCGAGATCGTCCAGCTCACGATGGAGGAGAGCGGGAGGACCGTGGGGCTCTTCGCTGGGCTTGAGGTGCGCAAGGGCTTCTTCCGGATCTTGGGCAGCCCCCTACCGGGCACCACCACCGAGTACATGGGGCCCGCGGTGGACAAAGCCGGTTTCGACCTTAAGGGGTTCTTGGCGGCCTTGGACGCATACTGCCGCCGGAGGGGCGTCCATCTGCTGGAACTCTGCAACCCCCTGACGGACGATCCGGAAACGATGCAGTCCGCCGGGTTCCATCCCCATCCCAGCGGCACCTTCCGCATTCCACTGAGCTTGGGGCAGGACGCACTCTGGCAGAGCTTCCCGAATAAATTTCGGAATCAGGTGAGGAAGGCGGTTAAGAGCGGAGTCGTCGTGGAAGAGCCCAAGGATGTCGCCGCCTTCCTGGATGAATACTACGCTCAGTTGCAGAAGGTATTCCAAAGACAGGGACTAGTCCCAAGCTATTCCAAGGCCCGCCTCAAGCATCTTTACAGCCATCTCTCTGGTTCTATCGTCAGCTTCTGGGCGCGGCATGAGGGGAAGACCATCGCCACGGGTATATTCCCTCATGACGACCGGCGCGCCTTCTTCTTCGGGGGAGCCTCGATTCCCCAATTCCATCACCTCTGCCCCAACGACCTGCTCCATTGGGAGGCGATGCAGCGCTTCTGCGCCATGGGCCTGAAGGAATACGACACCGGTGGCTCCGGCTCCTTCAAGGCCAAGTTAGGCTATCCGTTCGTCCCGTTCCCTCGGTATTCCCGCTACTATTCTCTGCCGGCCCGTCTGTGCCGGGAAGCCTATCGTCTCGGCTTCACATCCTGGAGTCGGTTGCGATGCCTGTTGCGGCCGCGCGCCGCCTCCTGAACGCCGCCCACTCCTTCGTCTCCGGCGCTTAAAAGGCGAACCAATCATTACGGACTTGCCCGTTACTCGGATTTGCTATGCTTTTTAGCCTTTTCAAGCATCTCCTTAATATATCGTGATGAATACGCCCGTCCCGGCGAGGAAGATATTGTTCGTCTGCACCGGCAATGTCTGCCGCAGCCTCATGGCGGAACTCCTCATGCGCCGGCTCTCCGATCAGCGCGGCCCTGGCCGAGGCCGACATCCTCGACCCTCTGGGCCGGCCGGACAAGTTCTTCGTCCAATGCCGCGACCGGATCGCCGAGGCGCTGGAGGGCGTCGTGAAAAAGCTGGGGCCGCCGGAGCAGGTTGGTAACGCCGGGGTCCAATTGCTATACTGTTGGAATCCATAAAGGTACAACACATATGAAGAGACCGTCCCTTGCCGCTTGCGTCGGCGCGTTCCTCTTGGCCGCCTGCGCCACGCCGCGCCCCGCCGTTCTGCCGGCGCCCGCCGCATCCGTCCCGCCCGCCGTCGCGGCTTCGGCCCGCCGCCCGGCCCTGAGCGAGGAGGCCGTCATCCAGGCCGCGCTCCAGCAGGTGCGCGGACCGAAGACGGACTACAAGCTCAGCGGCGCCGACCTCCTCGACGTCACCATCTTCCAGCAGCCCGACCTTAACCGCAAGGTGCGCGTCAGCCAGAACGGGACCATCTCGTTCCCGCTGGTCGGCACCATCAAGGTGGGCGGGCTCTCCGCCACCCAGGCGGAATCGGTCATTTCTCGGCGACTGAAGGACTATCTCGTGAGTCCTCAGGTCACGATTTTCATCAGCGAGTACGGGGACAAGAAGATTTTCGTGCTCGGCGAGGTCCGGAAGCCCGGATCCTATGACCTGCCGACGGAGTCCAAACTCACCGTGCTCGAGGCCATCTCCCTGGCAGAGGGTTTCACGGGCATCGCGGCGCCCGACAAGACGAAGGTCATCCGCGTGGCGGACGGCCAGAACCAGGTCTTCCAGATCGTGGTCTCCGACATCACCCGGAACGGGCAGAAAGAGAAGGACATCGCGCTGGAGCCCAACGACGTCGTCTACGTCCCACAGAGCTTCTTCTAGGCGGAGTGTTATGATCGAAAGTGAAAGCCGGGAGCAAGAGATGGATGTCTCTTCCTATATCGACGTCCTTATGCGCAGGCGCTGGGTCTTGGTCTCTTCCCTCGCCGTCGTCTTTCTCTCCGCGGCCATCATCACCTTCACCACCAAACCGCTGTTCCAGGCCAGTGCCCTCCTAATCATCGAGAAGGAACGGGGGGCCGTGGGTACGGTCTACGCCAACGGCGCCTTGATTGAGAGCAGCAACGAAGACTACTATCAAACGCAATATAAACTCCTTCAGAGCGAGACCCTGACCCGGAAGGTCTTCCAGGAGCAGCGCTTGGCCGAGGAGCCTGATTTCGTCGGCCCTGGCGGCTTGGGCCGCTTCCGGGGGAGCATCACCGTCACTCCGGTAATGCGCAGCCGTCTGGTCTACGTCAGGGTGCAGTCCCACGACCCCAAAATCGCCGCCCGCGCCACGAACGCCCTCGCCGAGACCTTCGTCGAGGAAAACCTGGCCAACCAGCTTTTCATTTCCAAGGACATCCTGCAGGCTCTCAAGATAAGCGGTGACCCGGCCCAGGGGCGGCAGACCTATGAGGGGCTGCCCGCGGTCGTCAACAGCGGCCTCATCCAGAGCCTCAAAGGAGAGTACGCGCGGCTGAGCGCCCAGTTCGCGGAGATGACCCAGAAGTACAGGCCCAAGCATCCGGCGATGATTGCCTTGAAGTCGAACATGGCGGCCCTCAAGTTCCAGATCGACGCGGAGACAGACAAAATCGTGCAGAGCCTCAAGACCGAGCTATCCGGACAGCTCCGCGGCAATAACGTGCGCATCGTCGATCCGGCCCAGGTCCCGGGGGCGCCGTTCAAGCCGAGGAAGGCCATGTCCCTGCTTGTGGGTCTGCTGGGCGGCTTGGCGGTCGGGGTGATGCTCGCTTTTGTGGTCGAATCCATCGACCAGACTATCAGGACGCAGGAGGACGTGGAGAACAAGCTCAACCTGCCCTATCTTGGCCTGGTGCCGCTCCTCTTAGATAAGGAGAGCCGGATCTATGCGTCTTTGCTGACCAAGAACGCATCCTTGACCAGCGAGGCCCTACGCAACCTGCGCACCATGATCGATTTCGCCGGCGTATCCCACAAGGACAAGGCCCTGGTCGTCGCCAGCGCGGTTCAGGGCGAGGGTAAGACCTACGTGGCGTCCAACCTGGCCGTGGTTTTCGCGCAGCTGGGGCAAAGGGTGCTGCTCATCGACGGAGACCTGCGCCAGTCGAACCTGCACCGAACCTTCAAGATCCCGAACGAGCGCGGCTTGAGCGATTTCCTTGCCGTCGGGAACGATGTCTCCGAGATCGAGCCCATGCTGCAGTCCTGCAACGTGGAGAACCTGCATATCCTGCCCGGCGGCACTCGGCCGCCCAACCCCTCGGAACTCCTCAACACACCGCGGGTTGGCGCGGTGGTGGCCTGGGCGAAATCCCGTTTCGACCGAGTCGTCGTGGACTGCACTCCGATGTTCCCCATCAACGACACCCTGCTGTGGGGGCGCCACATCCAGTGCGCGGTGTTCATCATCCGGTATGGGGAGACGCGCATCCCCTTGATCCGCCATGCCTGCCGGAAACTGGAATCCGGAGGCATGAACATCCTGGGGGTCGCCGTCAATCTGGCGACGCACCGGGGCTTGACCTACGCTTCCTACGGTCACCAATATTATTATAATTATCATACTTACTACCGAGAGCCGACGGCGGCAGTGGAGAAGCCGGGTTGAGCCGGCCAGGGCACGATTGACGGTTCTCTAGGGGATTGGGCCAGGCGGTGGCGTGGGCCCGGATCGTCAGGTCGCCACGGGAGGACGATGGATCGCAGGACTGACGGGAGCCACACCGGCAGTCTTCCCGAGATGCGCTTTGGAGTTTCGCGCGCCCCGTCACGTTCGGCCGAGGCCTTCCTGCTCGCCGCGATCTGGTTCGGACCTCTGGCTTTCGGTGCCGTGGAGCCCTGGTCGCTCTGCGTCCTAGAGTCGCTGCTCTTCGTGTCCTGGAGTTTGGCCGTGTTGCATCGGCCGGCGGCGGCGGCAGGCGCCCGGGCCCCTCTTGTCGCGGCGGCGCTCGCTCTCGCCGCCTTGGGCCTCCTACAGTGCCTCAATCCTAGGCCCATCGTCTGGCCGGCCTCCCTTCTGCCGTTCACGGCCGCGGCTTTCAGGACCGGGCCGACCGTCCTGCAGTGGTGCGCCTACGCCGCGCTCCTATGGAGCGCTCCCCGCTCGCTCGGTGACCGTCCGGCCGCGCGGCGGCTGGCCTGGTCGGTGTTCCTGCTCGGCGCGGTCGTGGCCGTCATAGGCATCATGCAGGGGGGGCAGGGCAACGGCGCCTACTATGGGCTGCGGCCGGCGCATGACCGCCAACCCTTCGGCCCTTACCCCAATGCCGACCATGCCGCATCCTTATTGGTCATGTCGCTGTGCATGGGCTTCGGG
Source organism: uncultured Elusimicrobia bacterium (assembly GCA_903881545.1). GTDB lineage: Bacteria > Elusimicrobiota > Elusimicrobia > UBA1565 > UBA9628 > UBA9628. Next base: position 1,295 of record CAIRTQ010000030.1, on the reverse strand, counting down.
ATCATGCTGGCTCAGCTGGCGCTCTGGGAGCGGGAAAAGGGGCAAGGCCGCCGCACGGACAAGGTTGCGATCCTGGCGTTGGTCCTCTTTCTGAGCGTCGTCATAGCCTATGGGTTGTGGCAGACCCAGTCCCGCGGCGGGCTCAATTCACTGGCCGCGGCCGTCTTCCTGGCCGGGCTGCTGGCGGCGGGACGCTTGCGCCGTCCGGTCGCCAGGCGCGTCGCGCGGGAATTCATCCTCTGCGGTGCCGCAGGCTACGGCGTATTCCTCCTTTACCATCCGAGGCTCGTCGGCCTGGCATTCGGCGCCCCCGACAGCTCGACAGCCTATCGTTTGTCCATGTATAGGAGCAGCCTGCGACTCCTGGGCGACTTCCCGGTGTTCGGCATCGGCTTGGGAACGGCGCGGACCGTTTTCCCGGCCTATCAGGAAGGGGTGGTCAACGGCTTGGTGGAGCATCTGCATTGCGACTGGATCGAGCTGGCGGCCACGGCCGGAATCGTCGGAGCGTGCATCTACCTGGGAGCCTTCATCGTCTTTCTGTGGCGGACGACGAGACGCTGGCTGGACGGCCCGTCCCGCGAGATGAGCGCCCTTGCTTTCGGGGCGCTGGCCGCCCTGCTCGCTTTTGCGGCGCACGGACTGACGGACTTCAGCTTCCAAATCCCGGCAAACGCCGTGGTCTTCCTAGCACTCGCCATGCTTTTTGAGTCATCGGTGCAACTGGCGCGCATCCCAGGTTCGCAGGTTCTGGCATCCGGTTCACACCATCACCCCAGCCGGACTTCCCGGATCCTCGCGGTCCTGGTCTCGTCGGTCCTCTGCGCGCTGACCCTGCGGCCGGCCGTAGCCGCCTGGTATAAGACACGGGCCGACGCCCTGCCGGCCGAGGCGCGGGCGCCTTTGTTGGCCCAGGCCCTGGCCTGGAGCTGCGACCCGGAGTTCGAGTATGGGATTGCGTGGGCGTACTTCGCCCAGGCCAAGCAGCCCCGCGGCGCGCCGGAGCAGAGGACAGCCCTCTTGCGCCTCGCCCAGGAGCACGCGCAGAATGCGCGGGACGCGGAGCCGCATAACGCGGCCTTTCAGCGGCTCTGTGAGACCTTGGCCAAGCCGTCCGGAGCAGCGCCGGGGTGACCTCGCCCGCAGACGCCGTTCGTGTCAACTCATCTAAAAATGTTACCGAAGCCGTCATAGGCCGGTCCTTTCTCTTTTTGCTTCTTTTTCTCTTTGTGAATTGCTGTGGACAAGTGTGGATAACATGAATAACTTCTTGCCCCCAACGGCTCGACCGGCCC
>CAIRTQ010000029.1 GCA_903881545.1 uncultured Elusimicrobia bacterium | reverse complement strand
GGGAAACTCTGCTCGAACGCGCTTCGCTTTTTGATCTGCTCAGTCTAAACGAATCCAGGCTGGCACGCCTCAAAGGTCACGACCCCCAACTATGCCTCGAATTTTAACCGGACAGGAGTGAGCGGAGGTATATCCAGAGTTCGTCCATGATGGCCGCGGCGGAAATCTCGACCCGGAGGTTTTTCCGGCCTTTCAGGCCGTTCCAGGAGACCGTGGCGGCGCGGTAGTCCTCGTTGGCCTGCAGGTCGAAGGGCGCGTCCGCCGGGGCTGTAATCCCCCAGAGCCGGCGCAGCAGGCGCGTCGCGGTCAGGTGCGTGGTCGAGCGGACCGGGGCCTCGGCCGCCAGCCTCTGTAGAAGCTGAGGCCCGGTCCAGGCCAGGTTGACGTTGAGCCGGTTCAAGGTCCGCAAGCCGTCCGCCGTGTTGAGCACGTTGCGCTCGGCCATGGGGTCCCAGGCCAGCTGGAGCTCCGCCGGAGGGGCGGCGCCGCGGCGGGAGGGCCGCAGGGTGAAGGTCATGGAGGAGGCCCCGAAGAAGCCCAGGTCGAAGCAGCCTTCCTCCGCGAAGGCGTCGATGCGGTGGCGGCTGAGGAAGCGCGTCTCCTCGGCGTTCACGACGTCGCTCTGGGTCACCAAGGTCGCGGGGAAGCGGTGCCGCGCCAGGATGGGGTAGGCCCCATCGATGGTCTGCCGCAGGGCGGGCTGATAGAGCAGGACCACGGCTTTCTCGGGCAGGGGCGCGCCGCTGCCGACGCGCGCCAGCGCCTCGGAGAGGAACATGGGCGTGTAACGCGCGGCCTGCAGAGCGGAGAGCCACTGCTCGAGGCGATCTTCGCCCATGTCTCTGCCGAGCCGGTTGTACTGCAGTTCCGGAAGCCGCAGGATGAGGAACCAGTCCACCCCGGGCTGGGGGCTTGCGGGACGGGATTGGAAGGGCTTGAGGAGCCAACGCTGGAGGGCCAGCGCGCCCAGCACCAGTACCGCCAGGGCCGTCCATTCCTTCGCGGCCCACTTTTTGCGGTAGGGGGGCGCCACGCTCAGCGCGTGCCCCATTTGGTCTGGTTGACCGTGAACATCGCGTAATAATTCTGCCAGGAGAGCAGGCAGATGTACATCAGCGCGAAGGTCATGCCGTAGAGCCAGTACGGCGTGCTCGTCAGGTAGAAGCAGATTAGGCTCAGGAGCAGGTAGGACAGGAACAGCCCTCCGACATACTGCAGGGGGTGGGCGCCCGCGACGAGGGGGAGGTACACCATGGCGTGGATCACGACCAGCGGCGAGATCAGGGTCAGGACGACCCCGGCGTAATACGAGATCGCCGCGATGGGGTGCTCCCGCCACAGGATGCGGGCGGCCACCAAAGTCTCCCGGGACCAGGACTTCTTCCAGCGCAGCTGCTGCTTGAAGTACTTCAGCCACCGGCCGGGGACCTTGGTCAGGGCCCGCGCCCCGTCGTGGAAGATGACGCGGCGGGTCTTCAGGACGTAGTTGGTCAGGCTCCGGTCGTCTCCGAAGGTCGCCTGCACGCCGAGGAACTTCTGGTTGAGCCAGGCTTCCAGGACCTGCATGACCGTCTCTCGGCGGTAGGCGGAGAACGCGCCCGAGCAGCAGGTCACGGCGCCGAAGATGCTCTCGGAGGCCTTGAGCAGGCGGTGCGAGACGTAGTAGCGGACGCACTCCATCTTGGATATGAAGTTGTCGGGCTCGACGTCCACCAGGATGTGGCCCGCGACGGCGCCGATGCTCTCGTCCCGGAACGGCTGGACGATGCGGTAGATGGCCTGCGGCTCCACGAAGCTGTCGGAGTCCACGTAGACCAGGACCTCGCCGCTCGCGCGCCGGGCCCCTTCGGCCATGGCGTGGCGCTTGCCGCGGTTCTTCTCGAAGCGGACGAGCTTGATGCCGGGATGGCGCGGGAGGAGTTCCTGCAACCGTTCCCAGGTCCGGTCGGTGGAGCCGTCGTCCACGACGATGACCTCCATCAGCTCCTTCGGATAAAGGGACGCGTAGATGTGCTCCACCGTGGGGACGATGCAGTTCTCCTCGTTCATGGCCGCTATGGCGACCGATAGGGTGGGCAGGTATCCCGCGTCGTGGGGCTCCTTGTAGAAGAAGGCCGACAGGAAGATCCGGGTGAAGACGAAGCCGGAGGCGATCAGGCTGTAGAGCTTGAAGAACGGGGAGTACCAGAACCAGATGATATTGAAGGATTTGAAATAGATGATGAGCGTGGCCACAAAGACCGCGCCCGTGGCCGCGACGATCTTGTGCAGCCAGCTGGACATCTCCTTCAACCGCTCGCCGAGCAGACGGTGGAAACGCACGCCGTAGCAGTCCCAGGCCTCGTCGCCCCGCTCGGCCACGGTCGCCCTCATGTCGCATGGGAGCCAGACGTCGCCTTCCGGCCCCGCGGCGTGGACCTTCCAGCGCAGGGAGATGGTGTCTCCCGGGTCCAGGTAGGCGCCGGCCTCGACGGTGACGAGCGCCCCGGTCTCGCTGCGGTTCGTGATCCAGCCGCGCATGGTCCGGCGCAGCATCCCGCGTCCGGCCGTGATCGTCGCGGGGATTTGCTTGGGCGCAGCCGCCGGGCCCCAAAGGCGCAGCCGCTGGAAACAGCGCCTGACCAGGTTCAGGTCCGCCGGAGGCTTGGGCGCGGCGTCGGCGCGCGCGTCCTCGATGGAGCGCGCGATGTCGTCGGTGATGCGGGAGCAATCCGAGAGCCCATGGAGCGTCGCGAGCGTCTCGCGGCAGGAAGCGCCCAGCCGCTCGAATCTGCGGCTTTCCGGGCTGGGCGCGGTCTGCGGCAGCCTCGTGAAGCGCAGGGCGCGTCTTGGCGGGAGGGGCTGGGCCGCGGCCATGCGCTCGAAATCGGAGCACCACTCCTCAAGGTATCGGATGACTTCGCCAGAGATATGGATAAGGCGCAGTGTCTCCGCGGCGGTGAGAGGACCTGTTTCTTCAGGCTCGCGGGTTCTCCGGGCCGCTGGGTGCCTTGCGAAGTGACGTTGCAGGCAGTTCAGATCCTGCGGGGAGACACGGGCGAAGGGGTCGATGCCCAACTGGCCGAAAAACGCGCGGCAGCGCGCGAAGTTTTGGAACCCGCCGCCCACGGAGAGTTCTTCCACGTCCGCGGCGGCGGACAGGCGCCTTTTGGCCAGGAGGCGGAAGATGGACATGAGGCAGGCGTCGAGCACGGTGACCGCGTCTTCATGCGCTGAGGCCAGCGTCCGCATGGCAGACTCGGCCTCCCCGGCTTTTTGGGCTTGGTACGCCAAGGCGACTCGGCGGCCGATGGCTATTGTTTCCCGCCGCCAATGGACATGGAGGTTGGGCGCGCCGCAATCCGGGCAGAAGAGGCTAACGGCATAGACCCCATAAGGCCGGGAGCAGACGTCGCAGGCGAGCTCATGCAGGTTGGCGTCCCCGGCGGGTCCGGGCTGGCCCGGTTGGAGGAAAGTCTCGTCGGGGGCGTCGGTGCCGCAATATGGACAAGTGGCGCCAGGCGTCCCCGAATTCCTGCGACTGAGCGCGAAGATCGCTTCGGCCGCCGGTTGCTCGACCGCGGCCAGCCCCATCCGGAAGACTCCTGGATTGCAATCCTTGCTGGGGCAGCGCCACGCCACCTGGCTCAGCGGGGAAGTAGGCGCGGCATCGGTCTGCGCCGCATCGCGTAAGGCGGCAGGTTCAGGCTCGCGACGTAGCACGGCAGTGGGGGGTGTCAGTTCCGTGGGGTCAGGGGAATCTAGGACGAGCGTTCCCTCCTTGGCATACGGACCTGTTAGATATTCCGGTATGTGGCGGAAACGCAATCTAGGCGTGCCACCTCTCTTCGTATGCCGTTGTATCATGTGTTTTAAAATAAAATTATAACAATTATACTCCTCGTCTGCGAAGATAATTTCGCGATTTTTTCGCAAAAATATTCAACCTGTTCTAATGGCGTGGGCAGCATCCTCCCCATCGCCGACACATTCATTCTGCCCCAATCGAGGTGGAAGGGCCGAACGGCCCAAAAGGACGTGCGACTCTCATCCGCGGGGAAGTGCCCGGAAGGCCCCTCGCTTCCATTGCCCCGGGGCTATCCTAATCAAGGCGGACCATCTTGCGGAGGGAATATGAAAAGACAGACAGGGGGATCGTTGGTGGGTCTTGCCATTGTTGTGATGCTTGGAGCCGGAGTCCAGTCCGGCCCGTGCGCCGCCGAGGGCCAGGAGCTCGTGATCTACGGTGTCGCGCAGCGGGTCAATGATGCGCTATCAGGCGTTCCGGCCTGCGTCGCGGCCGAAGCGGCCTATCCGCTGCCAGGAACTCTAGACGATGCCGTGACCAGCATGGCGCCCTGCGCCGTGGGGCTGTCCCAGCGCTATGGCCTCGATGTGCGCGCCGCGAAGGGAGCGCTCGGGACCAGCGATGGCCAAGGCGAGACCATGGGCATCCTGCTCCAGGTCCCGGCGCGCCTCCCGAAGGGCAGCCGCGTCCTCTTGGACTTGAGCTACGCAATCCGGGAACGCCGTCATGGGATGCTGTTGGGCCGGCCGGCCGCAGTATGGTCTGGGCGCCTCGACGGCGGCTGGCAGACGCCCGCGCCGGGCGCCGCCGGCGTCCCAACATGGATGGATGGCCCGAGCCTGCGGCTCGAAGTCAGACTCACCAAGGTAGACATTAGGGGGGACATCCATGCCGTCCTGTTCGACAAGGAGGATAATGAGTTGGAGCTGGCGCTCTCGGCAGGGCCGGAGCAGGGCGGCCGCATCATGGCGGTCTTCGTCAAGTCCAGCGATGAGGAGCTCGGCCCCTGGCCGGTCGAGAGCATCGAGGCCGGCAGCCCCGGGGCGCTAGGGAGGATGGCGTCCGCGGTGGCGATCCCCGCCGAGCTCGATGCCGGCCTGCGCCGCCGCGTGCAGGGACTGTTCGGCGAACTGCGCGAACTCGCAACGGCCCAAGTGCGGCCCTGATTGATGTGGTAGAATCTTGCGGCCCATGCTGCGAGCGTTCCGCGACCGTCTGGAAGCCGCGCCTTTGCCCTTGCGGGCGTTGGTATGCGCGGCGGTCTTGAAGTTCCTATGCGTCGGCTTCTACCTGTCCTGGTTCACCAATGGCTCGGATTTTGCCTTGGCGCATCAGGCCGGCTCGCGGGTGGCCTGTGGCCAGGGCGCGCATATCTATGACGAGTTCCTGGCCTACCGGCCGGAGAACGAGAATACGATGTTCTTCATGTATCCCCCGCCGGTGGCGGTGCTTTACGCGCCTCTGGGTGTTTTGCCCTTCCGCGCCGCCTTGACCATCTTCGAGCTGCTGTCCTTGGCCGCGCTCCTCTCCTTCTTTTTCATCTGGGCTCGCCAGCGCGGTTGGGAGCCATATTCCGAAACATATTATCTCGGATTTGCGCTCATCCTTCTGTTCTTCCCGGCGGATTACGCCTTCCAGCTGGGCCAGAACGACACGATTGTCTTGTCCCTCATCGCCTTGGCCTGGCTTTGGCGAAAGCGTCCGGTGCTCTTCGGTCTGGCCTTGGCCGTCGCGATCTGGCTCAAACTGTTTGTGGGATTTCTGTTGGTCTATCTGCTCCTGCGGCGGCGCTGGCGCGAGGTTTTAGCCTGCGCGTTCTGGCTCGCCGCGTTGGCGGCCGTCAGTCTGGCCTTCGTGCCTGGGTCGGTCCAGGCCCTGTATTACTCGCGCTTGGGCTTGAGCCTGGGGATCGAGGCTTTCTACGACAACCAGTCCTTGACCGGCTTTTTCTACCGCCTCTTCACGGACAGCGGCTACGCCAAGGGGCTCATTGACTCGCCCGGCTTGGCGCACGGAATGACCATCCTGTCTTCCCTGCTCTTGGCTGGAGGGTTCGCCGCGGTCACACTGCGGCGGGGCGATGACGAGGATCGGGGCGGCGGCTGGGGCCTGGCGTTGGTGACGGCCTTGCTTCTGTCGCCCCACAGCGACACGCACCATCAGGTCCTGCTGCTCATCCCTTTGCTCCTGCTCTTGGAGCGGCGGCCTGTCCGGACGTCCACTCTCCTTTATTACGGTTTCTTCGCGGCTTTCGCTCCGGTCGTCGCATTCCGGTTCCTGGCGCAGGACCGGCTCGTCTTCTTCGCCTCGGGCCTCAAGAGTCTCGCCTTTGCGATTCCCAGCCTGGTCCTGGTCGGATTCTGGTTCCACTGCGCCGGGAGCCTGGGCGGGGCGCGCAAGATTGCTAAGATATCCGCCGTATGAGACTGTACAACTCCTTGTCCCGCCGCATTGAGGATTTCCAGCCTCTCGACCCGCCGCGCGTCGGCCTTTACACCTGCGGCCCGACTGTCTACAACTTTCAGCACATGGGCAACTACCGCACCTATGTCTTCGAGGACGCCTTGAAGAGGGCCTTGAATCTGTGCGGATTCCAGGTCCGGCATGTCATGAACATCACGGATGTCGGCCATCTGGTCAGCCAGGCCGATGAAGGCGAGGACAAGATGGAGGTCGGCGCCTCCCGGGAAGGCAAGACCGCCTGGGAGATAGCTCGGATCTACACTGATGCCTTTTTGGCCGACTGCCGGGATCTGAACATCATTCCCCCCGATGTGCTGTGCAAGGCCACGGAGCACATCCCCGAGCAGATTGCTCTGATCCGCCGCCTGGAGGACAAGGGTCTCATCTACCGCACCTCGGACGGGTTGTATTATGACACGGCGCGGTTCCCGGCCTATGCGCGCTTGGCCGGGGAGAGCCACATCGCCGGCATCCGCGAGGGTTTCCGCGTTGGAGTCAACGAGGAGAAGCGCGCCGCCACGGATTTCGCGGTCTGGAAATTCTCCCCGAAGGACAGCAAGAGGCAGATGGAATGGGATTCCCCTTGGGGCAAAGGTTTTCCCGGCTGGCACATCGAGTGCAGCGCCATGGCCATGAAATACCTGGGCGAAACTTTTGACATCCACTGCGGGGGCATCGACCATGTCCACATCCATCACACCAACGAGATTGCCCAGGCCGAGGGCGCCACAGGCAAGCCGTTCGTGCGCTTCTGGCTGCACGGCGAATTCCTGCTCATGAACTCGGCCAAGATGGCCAAGTCCGCGGGCGGGTTCGTCACGGTCGCCCATCTCAAGGAGAATGGCTTCGATCCGCTCGATTACCGCTATCATTGTTTTGCCGCGCATTATCGCAAGCAGCTCGACTTTACTTGGGAATCCTTGGGCTCTTCCAAGACCGCGCGGCGGCGCCTGTGCGAGGCGGCCCTGGCGGTCAAGGATGCGCCGCTCAAGCCCGCGTGCGCGGAGCATCGACAGGCCTTCCGGGGGGCCATAGAGGACGATCTTAACATGCCCGCGGCCCTCTCCTCGGTCTGGGACTGCCTGCACAGCGGCGTGCCGGCGGGCGCCAAGAGGGCTTTCCTGGAGGATGCCGAAGCGGTGCTCGGCCTCGGGCTGTGGCGCGAGGCGACGGCGGCGTCGGCGTCCGCGGAGGAGCAGGCCCTGCTCGACCGCCGCGTCCAGGCCCGAGCTGATAAGGACTTCAAGGCGTCGGACGACCTGCGTAAGGAATTGGCCGCTCGGGGCATACTGGTCGAGGACACCAAGCAGGGCCAGCGTTGGCGGAGGAGCTAGCGATGGCGGCCCGCGGCGGCGGCGTGCAATGGCTCGGCGGTTTCCATAGCGTTCTGGAGACCTTGCGCGGTAAACCCGGCAGCGCCAAGGAATTGCTGGTGGAAGAGAATAGCCGGGGGCCAGAATCGTCCGAGGCGGTGCAGCTGGCCCGCGCGGCCGGGGCGCGGGTGCGCTTCGTGCCGCGGCGGGAGCTCGACCGCTGCGTCGGCGGGGGCCGCCACCAAGGCTTGGTCCTGCGCGCGGCCCTGCACGAGGACGAGTCCTTGGACGGCCTGCTGGCGCGGTTTCCGGCCGAGGACCGTAAGGGCTTGGTCTTCGTGGCCCTCGATCAGATCCAGGACCCCCAGAATCTGGGCGCCATCGCGCGTTGTGCGCTCAACCTGGGCGCGCGTGCTCTCATTTTGCCCGAGCGCCGCAGCGCACCCGTGACCGAGGCCGCGGTGAAATCCTCGGCGGGCGCCATCCAGAAGCTACCGGTCGCTTCGGTGGTGAACCTCGGCCAAGCCCTGGAACGCCTAAAGGCTGAGGGCTTCTGGGTCTACGGCGCGGACGCGGCCGGCGGCCCGGCCTGGGATAAGGTCTTCAACACTCCTTTGGTCCTGATCATCGGCTCCGAGGGCTTTGGGATGCGGCCTTTGGTGCGCGGCCTCTGCGACGAGCTGGTCGGCATACCGCAGGCGTCCGGCGGGGTGGAGAGCCTTAATGCTTCCGCCGCCGCAGCCGTCTTGCTCTATGAGATTGCGCGGCAGAACACCCGGAATATATGAGCCACGACCACGACCACCACCATCATCATCACTCGCCGGTGCGCGCCTTGAGCTGGGCCCTGGCCATCACCGCGGTCTTCTTCGTGGTGGAGCTCATCGGCGGCTGGTGGACCGGGAGCCTGGCCCTCATCTCGGATGCCCTGCACATGGGCTTCGACCTGACGGCCCTGGGGCTGGGCCTTTTCGCGGCCCGGATGGGGCGCAAGCCGGCCGATCCCAAGAGAACCTTCGGCTACCAGCGCGTGGAGGTCCTGGCCGCGCTCATCAACGGCGTGACCTTGATCCTCATCACCGGAGTCATCCTGCGCGAGGCGTACGGCCGTTATTTCGTCCCGCAAGACATCAAGGCCAAGGAGATGATCGTGATCGCGGTCATCGGCCTCCTGAGCAACCTGGCCGCGGGCGCGGTCCTTTACCGCTCCAGTCGCTCCAATATCAACCTGCGCGGCGCCTTCCTGCACGTGCTGTCCGACGCCCTGGGCTCCCTGGGCGCCGTGGTCGCGGGGGTGCTCGTCTTGGAGACCGGCTGGCGTCAGGCGGACCCGTTGGTCAGCGCGCTTATCTGCGTCGGCATCGTGGTGACCTCCTATTGGCTGGTGCGCGATTCGATTCATATCCTGCTGGAGGGCACTCCCGCCCACCTGGAGCTCGAGCAGATACGCTCGGCTCTGGCCGCTTTGCCCGGGGTGCGCTCGGTCCATGACCTGCATCTTTGGTCCGTCACGCGAGGCACCGAGTCCATGAGCGGCCATCTGGTGGTGACCACCGCTGAGCATACGGCGCCGACCTTGCGCGCCGGAGCCAAGCTGCTCAAGGAGAAGTTCGGCATCACGCACGTGACCTTGCAGGTGGAGACCTCCGGGCATCCCGAGTGCGAGGACACGATCCCCCCGCCGGACGAGCCGGAATGAGCCGCAAGCCGTTTTCCGCGCTTTTGTTCTTGAATGGCGGTTTGGAGCAGCCCGTCTTGGTCAAGCGCCTGGCCCGGAGTTGCGGCCTTGTGCTCTGCGCGGACGGCGGGGCCAGGCACGCGCGCGGCTTGGGCTTGGTTCCGGACGTGGTGCTGGGGGATATGGATTCCCTGCCGCGGCCCCTGCCCAGGAGCTGGGCTCGGACCCGGTTCTTGTGCGACTTCGACGAGGACGCCTCGGATTTTGAAAAAGCGCTGGCCTTCCTGCGCCGGTCCGGCTGCGCGCGGCTCTACGTGGCGGGCCTGCTGGGAGGCCGGCTCGACCATGCCTTGGTCAACCTCGCCTTGGCTCGGGGCTGCGGGACGCGCCTACCGGTGGTCGTGGTGGATCGGGGTCTGGCCGGTCTGTTGGGCCCGGGGCGCCATCGGCTGGGGCTCAAGCGGGGGGAACTGCTCTCGATCCTTGCGGCCACGGCCCGGGCGCGCGTTTCCTTGTCGGGAGTGCGCTATCCCCTCCGCCGCGCCGCGCTGGCGCCGGGAGGGCGGGGCTTGAGCAATGTGGCGACGGGCAAGGTCATCCTGAGCGTGCATGCGGGTCTGGTCTGGGCCATGACGCCAGGGGATGGCCGGCTCTGACGGCAATGACTGGAATGGGAGGAACATATGACGCATCCTGAGGCCGGCCGGCTCAGTCCGGAAGTGATCAATGTCCACCATTTCGCCCAGGAGTTCGAAGCCCCCGGAGAAGCCCTGTCTCAAGTGAAGTTCGGCACCTCCGGCCATCGAGGCAAGCTGGGCGCCGGCTTCTCGCGTCGCCATGCCGAGGCCATCGCGCAGGCCGTGGCCCGGCTCCACATGGAGCGGGGCATCAAGGGCCCCATCCTGGTCGGCGGCGACACGCGCCTCATGAGCGAGGAGACTTCCCGGATCTGCGCCGAAGTCCTGGCCGCCAACGGATTTTCGGTCCTGCTCGCGGACATCCCTCTGCCCACGCCGGTCTTCTCTTTTGAGATCATCGCGGGCCGGGCCGCGGCGTCCTTGAACGGGACGGCCTCGCATAATCCTCCCCAGGATATGGGGTTGAAATATAATCCTTCCAGCGGCGGGCCTGCGGGCGCGGAGTTCACATCGGTCATCGAGAAATACGCCAACGAATGTCTCGGCGATCCTAAGCTCGTCAAGCGCATGTCCCTCTCCAAGGCCAAGGCGGCCGGGCTCGTGACCGTGCCGGACCTCATCGGGCCGTATCTGGAGCGACTCGTCGAGGTGGTGGACCTCGATGTCATCAAGGGCTCGGGCCTGCGTTTGGGAATCCATCCGTTGGGCGGCACGTCCATCCCGTACTACGAGGCTTTGCGCAAGGAACGCGGGCTTAAGAACCTGCGCATCACGGACAAGACCGTGGACCCGACCTTCGGCTTCATCCCGCGCGACCACGACGGGCAGATCCGCATGGACCCGTCCTCGCCCTATCCCATGAAGCCGCTTCTGGACCTGGCCAAGGCCGGCAAGTACGATTTCGTGGGGGCGACGGACCCGGACGCGGACCGCTTCGGCGTGGCCACCAAGAGCTCGGGCCTGCTGACGCCGAACCAGGCCCTCTGTGTGCTGACGGCCTATCTGCTGGACCATCGGCCGTCCTGGCCCTCCAGCCTGGCCGTGGGCCGCACTATCGGGACAACGCATCTGCTCGACCGCATCGCCGAGGCCAAGGGCCGCAAGGTCGACGAGGTCAACGTCGGCTTCAAATATTATGTGGAGGGCATCCGCCAGGACCGGTATGTTTTGGCCGGTGAGGAGAGCGCCGGGCTTTCCATCTACCGCTGGACCGCGGAGAAAGACGGCATACTCGCCGTCCTGCTCTTGGCCGAGGCCATGGCGCGCACGGGCAAGGACCTGCTCGAGTTATATCGGGATTTGACCCGGCAGTTCGGCGATCCGGCCTACCGCCGGGTGGACGTGGCCATCACGGACGGTCAGAGAGGGAAAATCAAGTCCATGAACGCGGCCTCTTTCGCGTCGTTGAAGGAGCTGGCCGGCCAGAAGGTGACCGGCGTCCGCGACACCGACGGGGTCAAGATCTACTTGAAGGACTCGTGGATACTGGCCCGGCTGTCAGGGACCGAGCCCATCGCCAAGCTCTACGGCGAGAGCTTCCAGGGGCCGGAGCATCTCCAGAGGCTTCTGACGGAAGGCGGCGCTCTGTTCGGTCTACAGGTCAGCTGAAGATCGCGCCCGCAAAAGAGACGAAGCCGCCGGCCGGATCATCAGCCTGGTCGTAGGCCAGCAGTTTCCCAGCGCAGGCTGAATCCCCGGCCATGGCCTTGATGAGCCGCAGCGCGGTGTAGAGGGCCGAGAGTCCGCAGACCTTGCGTTTGTTGCCGTCCGCGACCACCGACATGTAGAAGTCGTCCGCCTTGAGGTTAATGGCGTGCTCCAACGAGGCGCGGTCCTTGGCCTCCACATCCTTGCGTTCTTCGGCGGTGGGTTCTTCCTTGTCTCCGAAGCGCGGTCCCACATGGGCGAGGTCCACCCCCGCCAAAATCATGATGCGCTCGCCTTTTTCAACGCGGCGGCGCAGGGCTTGTCCGATCTTGGCGATGGCGCCTTCCATGGCGGCGGCGCCCGAGGGCGGGCTGTCCGGAGCGAAGCGCTCGAAGGATGAGGTCAGGATCGGCACCCAGGCGGGGGTCTTGTCGCGCCAGAGATAGCGCAGCCACACGGCCTGGAGTTCCAGGGAGTGCTCCGTGCGATGCGTCCATTCGTCGTCGCGCGGGTCGTACCAGAGCGCGGAGCGGATCTCGTCGTAGAGGCCTTGGTGCAGGGGCACGGCTCCATACGGGGTGTCGTAGGCCTTGGGCGTCATGATCCAGGGGGAGTTGGGCGACATATGCGCGACGCCCAAAGCCACCACCGCGTCAGGGGGCCGGCATTCGGAGAGGGCCTGGTAGGACCAGGCGTAGGCCGGGCCGCCGCGTTCGAAGTCTATGTGGGGGGAGACTAGGCCGAGGGGCGGGGGCGAAGCCGGCTCCGCGGCGAATTCCTTGCCGGGCCCTTTAGGAGCCTTGAAGTACCCGCCCAGGAGTTTGGAGAGCTCCAGGACGTCTTTCGGATAGGCGCGCCCGGCCCCGGCGGCCGGACGCGTCGGGCTGTCGCGGAATTTTTGGAGGATCTCGCGCCGCAGCCGCGCGGTCTCGGCGGTTTCCAGCAGGAGAGACTTTTCGAGATCTTGGGCCAATTTTATGATTTCCTCGGTCTTGAGGATTTGGCCGGTGTGTTTGGCGAAGAGGGCGGCGACCTCGGCGGCCGTGCGCTTGCCATCGAAGCAGGTGGCTAAGGTCAGGCCGGCGGGGGAGAGTGCCAGCCCTTGCGTGGTGATGCCCTCGAGGTCGCGGAGCAGGAAAAGCTGTCCTTCCTTTTCCTTGACGGGCACGGCCTCCAGGGATTGGCGCAGGGCCGGGATGGGTTCTCCGAAGGAGAGGATGGGCATGGGCCTATTCTAGCTAGATTGCGTGGGCGATGCAAAAGAACCTGTGCGCCGGCAGGATATCAATTGTTGGCTCCCCGCGCCGGGGTGCGGTCCGCGTCGAGAGATTCCAGAAGGAATTGTCGCATGGCCTTCGTGTTGGCGATGCATTCCTGTTTCCTCTCGGGCTTGCAGAACTCCGGTTTGTTCCAGCCGTACCACTCATCCTCCCGGCCGAATTCGGCGGGGTAGAACTCGATGCCCGCGACGCTGCCATCGCGGAGCAGGCGGAGTTGGATATTGAGGGCTTCCTTGAAGTAGGACACCTCCTTCGCCACGGAACAATCCCGGGAGCCGCCTGGTTTGCAGGCAATGTAATCGATGCGGTCATACGGATAGGAGCCGGCGATGACGCTGGCGCGGGGGAAGATGCGCTCGGCTTGCTGGACGTACTTGGCGTAGCGGGAGCCGTTGGCCCGATGATGGATGTAGAGGTGCACGATGTCGACGCGGGCCCTGACCGCGGCGGAGAGGCGGTCATCCCGCAAATAGGCTGAATCGAGATCGGTCTCGTATAGGGTGACGCCGAATTTAATATCCGGGTTGGCCTTCTTGGCGTTGGCGATGACGGCGGAAACCAGGCCGGCCGGATCCGCCGTTTTCTGGCCCTGGAACAGGTGATAGTAAGTGCTCGCGAAATCGTCTATGCCAATCTCATAGAGCAAGCGCTGGGCGTGGCTCAAGCGGCCGTACTCGCCCGCATATTCGGCCGCGTTCGCCGGATCCAGCTTGATCGCCAGATAGACTTTCCCGACTCCCTCGCGACTCGCATTCTTCTCGGCTCGCGCCAGGCATGCAGCGGGAGCCAGGTCGCAGCCCATGCGCACCCCGGAGGGCATGAGCTTGTGGGTCCATTCCGGCGCATTGTTGCCGAAGGTGATGATTTCCATCTTCGCGGCCGCCGCAGGGGATACTTGCGGCAGGCAGAGCGCCAAGACTAGCGATGGAATCATAGGACCGTGGGCCTATCTTAAGATTTTGGGTGAGGGCTGTCTACGCGGCGCTTCAACTCACGTAAGATGTTACCGAAATCCAAGCCGTCAACTCATCTAAGATGTTACCGAACGGCCCCAGCGGGTTTGGGGCAGTTTTGGGGGCATGGGGATGAGTCCGAAGGCCAGGAGAGAATACGTG
>CAIRTQ010000028.1 GCA_903881545.1 uncultured Elusimicrobia bacterium | reverse complement strand
GCTTGCGCGCGGTGTTGTCCGTGCCGATCAGCAGGTAGCCGATGATCGCCTTTTCCGCGTCGCGCAGGGCCGTGACCGACACGACCGCCGGAAAGCGGCTGCCGTCCTTGCGGATGTAGGTCAGCTCGTAGATGTCCTCGATGCCGCGCGAGGCTTTGAACACCAACGCCT
The DNA here is from genome assembly GCA_903881545.1 of uncultured Elusimicrobia bacterium. GTDB lineage: Bacteria > Elusimicrobiota > Elusimicrobia > UBA1565 > UBA9628 > UBA9628. The sequence continues at coordinate 2,068 of CAIRTQ010000028.1, read as the reverse complement.
CGAAGCCCGGCGTGATCGGGGTTCCGATTTCGACGCTCAGCGCCTTGGCGCGCGCGATCACTTCCTGCGGGTCGGAGATGTCGGCCGGCGTGATCTTATTCATCACGTCGGTGGCCTTGTAGCCCAGCATGCGTTCCGCGCCGACGTTGAAGATTTGGATGACGCCCTTGGCGTCGGTGGCGATGCTCGAGAAATTGGCGCTGTTGAAGATCGCGCTCTGCAGCGCGCCGGTTTTAAGCAAGGCCTCCTGGCGTCGCACCTCGGTGAGGCCCCCCACCTTGCAAGCATCTGGGCTGGGACCGGCTGGAATGCTGATTTGTTTTGGCATGGCCGCCCCCGGTAAAGCGCGAATTGGTTTGACCGACCGGTAGGCGTTGCAACCGCCCACATTCATAATATACGTTCTCACTAAAGCCGCGACAATACGGAATTATACGGTGGACATCTCAGCGAGCAGCGGAACAAGAAGCAGCTCGCCCTTCGCGCCGTGCCGTGAAGCAGGAATTCCCAAAGAACGGGGGCGGACTGGGATATTACGGAGAGTGTCAGAGCTTGCGGATTACTTGAGTGGGTTCAGTCTGTGCTGGACAGCGTATTTGGTGAGGCCGGCGACCGTTGAGATACTGAGCTTATGCGATATATGTTCCCGGAGCGTCTCCGCCGTTCGGGCGCTGATGCCGAGCTTGGCCGCTACGCCTTTGTCGGAGAGCCCTTCGGCAAGCAAAGCAAGCACCTTCAGTTCCCGGACCGTCAGCTTGATCCTGTCCGGCTGGTTGGGGGAAACCTTCGGCGCAAGGGCTAAAAGAGCGCCGGTCATGCCGGCGGGAAAATGCAGGCCGCCCCGAAACACATGCTTGATAGCATCCAGAAGTTCCGCCGTCGGCTGGTCTTTCGTCACGTAGCCACGCGCGCCGCACCGGGCCATCCTCTCCACGTATTCTTCGCTGGAATGGATGCTGAAGGCGAGGATCTTAGCCTTGGGGACGAGCCGGCGCAGGCGGCGGGCCAGTTCCCAGCCGGCCATGGAAGGCAGGTTCACGTCCAATACAATAACCTCGGGCGACAGCTTCTTTACCTTGCGCAGGGCCTCCGGGGCATCGGAAGCTTCACCCACCACCGCGATCGAGTGGCTGGTCAGATAGAAACGCACCCCTTCGCGCACGGCGGGATGATCGTCCACCAGGAATACTTTGATCTTGGTACAGCTCTTCTTTTTCATGCGACGTTTCCTCCCGGACCCAATAAGGGAGCATGGACGCTGAGCCTGGTCCCGGCCCCGGGCTCTGAATAAAACTCGATGGAGCCTCCGACCGATTCCGCCCGCTCGCGCATGCTTCCCAGGCCGATGCCCCGCCCGTCCGGAGGCCGATTTCCACCGAGCGTGAATCCGATCCCATTGTCGCTCACGACCAATACGATCTCCTTCCCTTTGCGGGAGAGGTCTATCGTGGCCACGGTCGCCTTGGAATGTTTTTCAACGTTATTGAGCGCCTCCTGGGCGATGCGGAAAATCGCCAGCGTCAGATCCGGCGCAACGTCCGGCGGAACGTGTCCGGTCCGCAGCGTCACCCGGACTCCCGCGCGCTCTTTGAACTCGCGGCAAAGCGTGCGCAAGGCCGGCTCAAGGCCCAGGTCCACGAGTTCCGAAGGCATGAGATTCTGCGAGACACGGCGGATCTCCGAGATGGCGCGATTCAAGACCCCTCCCACTTCGATGATCTTCGCCGCGGCCTTCCCGCTCAAGCCGATTTCCCCGGGCAGGGATTCCATCCTGAATTTGACGCCCGAAAGTATCTGGCCGACGCCGTCATGAAGCCCGCGGGCAAGGCGCTTGCGCTCCGTTTCCTGGGCGAAGATCACGCGCGCATGCAGACTACGGAGTTCGCGCTCAGCCCGCTTTCGCTCCGTGATGTCCCGCTCGGTGGTAGCGACCTCCACCGGAGAGCCCTTGTCATCGCGCAGCACCGTGACAGTCAGCATCACGTCCAGAGTCCTGCCGTCCTTCGTGCGGCGCTGGATCTCGATCGGCGCCGCCGATACCTGAACCAGCTCCCGCGCCTTTATAAGC
>CAIRTQ010000027.1 GCA_903881545.1 uncultured Elusimicrobia bacterium | reverse complement strand
TTACCGCCCACGGTGACTTCAGGCCCAGCAGGTACTGATAGAGCGCGGTGTCTTGCATAGTGGCTTCCTCCTGTTCCGGAAGCCACTATCTTACCCTACACGGCTACCCACGGCAAATCCGGAAGCCCCTTAGAAATTGCCTTCGGTCTAGCTTTTCTCTTGCTCATGGGTTACGCTCACCGAGTCCATGCTCGGCCTTAGAGATTCTATCAATTACCGTCGAGGCAGACGGTTCCAGCTTAGGAAAAGATGAATTTTAAGACAAGTAACCCCAGAAGGACTGTGGCGACCTTTACCCAAGTGGCGATCGATTTCAAGTAAGGGATAGGGTTAGGCATAGTAGGGTCAAGTATCGTGGTGCCGGCAAAAAGCTCTTCTCGAATTTTCCTTTGTTGTCCCGTCGCAGTATCTGTATAAAATTTTCGGTACATCCAAATATCATGAGCCTTCGCCGTTACCTTGCCTTGAACCAAGAATTCTTCGGGATATTCCGCCTCGAAAACTTCCTCCATAATAAAAGGGTCCGAAAACGTATCCGAAAAACGGACGCTCTCATGGACAATTTCATTCCTGTAGCCCAGGAAAAATGTGTAGATGAGATGGGGGTCATCAAGAAGGCCATCTTCTTCGTAGAAATAGAAATCGCAAGCGGGGACACGAATGCCTTTGCGCGTTTTGGAAATTTCTGCCTGAGCATGAAGGAGAGTCATGGCAAAACGAGTTATGGCGGGAGCTTCCAGCTCGTTTTTGAACTGGTGACAGCCTTCGTTGGTTTGCACCTCGAACCCCATCATATTTGGGGCCACCTCAAGTATTTCAAGGCCTTTCCGATCTAGTAATAGCGTGGCCTCTACGAAGGTGATTGTTTGGAAATCTTTCTCATTTGGCTTGCAGTAACGCAGCTCGCATTCCTTAAACGATTTCCAGTTTAGATGGTAGGGCTTGTTGCTTTCAAACTTGGCAGAGTGCCATTTATTCGTGGGAGCATCTTTGGAAGCCACCTGACGATGTGAAGGCATTAGCTTTACCTCAATTTTCTTCATGTTGGGCAAGGACGGCCCCACATTGGTCGCAGTAGTCTGAATCTAGTTCATTCGCAGCTTTACAAGAGGGGCAAGTGATTGGTTCGCTCCATAGATTGGTTGATTGGCTTTTTGAGGGGTTTCAGAGACAGGCACCCTATAAACAATCAGGCGACACCCGTCCCGAGCCATTAGGAGAACCCGGATCGAATGCCGCCCTTTCGCCCCGCCGAAGCGGGGCTACATTGGCGGCTTCAAGCACGGTTCCTAATGGGCCTCAGGCAATTGCCTGGAAGCTCACCCTGCGCTTATGCAGGGTCCCGGTGAAGCCAGAACGTCAAATCAGATTATTCTTTTCTCAATGCCTCCACGGCGCGATCCTCCGCGCTCCGTTCCCAAGTCTAGCAAAATCCGGCCTTGCCTGAGCCTAGCCATGGGCGTAGCGGCGGGGAATGGCTTACGGTTGACAGCATCAAACACAATCCTATATACTCAACCGTCATGCCAAAGACAATCCAACGTCGAAAACGGTCCTTTGGGGCTCCCGGTGCTTATGGCGCTCCCCAAAATAATGCGCTTAGCTGGATGAGCTACGAGCCCATGGTGCATTCTGGATTGCTTTTCTCACAACCGACTTTCTTGACCGGTGTTGGAAGAATATTTGATTTTGGTCAAGGCATGACTCAATATAACTATAGCCCGACACCGGAAGATGCCGACAGTCTCGCAATCTGGTCCGACTGGTTGGCTGTCGGCGGCGATATTCATTGGGCTCTTGAGTCATTTGAAACGCAGGTCCCTGGGAGCGCGAAGTGACCGATCCCAAGGCCATATCTCAGCCTCCGACATCGCCCCAAGCTCAAAGTGATACCGTCGGGGGGGTTGCCGTAGGGCAACCAGCCATTGTGCCTGAAGTGGTAACTTCGAACCCAACGATGAGACCAAACGCGAATGCAGGGCCAAGAGCAGCGCCCTCGACGACGAAGCACATGGTTGGGATTGGCTTTGCTACATATTCTGGGCCGCTACCGCCCCCACAGATGTTGATTGAATATAACAAGGCCATTCCAAATGCTGCTGAGCGTATTCTTCGGATGGCAGAAGAACAATCCGCACATCGAAGACAACTTGAAACCAAGGCTGTGTCGCACGGCATTATCAATGCAAGGCTGGGATTAGTCGCCGGACTAATAGTCTCTCTGGGCTGTCTTGCCGTAGCAGCCTATTGTATCCGCAAAGGTGCAGATCTGACTGGCTTTGCAGTGGTCATAACAACGATTGGAGGTTTGGTATATACCTTCCTTTCTGGGAAAAAGGCTTCACAGAAAGACCTAAGCGACAAGTCCGCTGCCAATCAGCCACCCTTGGAAAGTCCCGCTGCCCAGAAGTAGCTTGCCAAAGTAGGCAGGAATTAGAGTATGCCACTCCCCGCGCCCAGGGGCCTGGGTCCACAGGCCGCGTTGTCGGGCCGGGGCCAAGCCACGCCGGGCGGAGTCCCGCCGAAGTGGTGCCCTCTGTGGTGCCCTCCGGCCAGCCGGAACCGTATCAGACCGGCAGACGGTGCAAGGTCGGCGTGGTCGGTCTGTCGAGGGAGTATCAGGCTGGCAGAGGCGGGCAGAAACATTTGGGACCTGTGTAAGGCGAATGCTCTACCGCTGAGCTAACGGCCCGTCAGCCTACATGTTACCAAAGAGATCGCTCCGTATTCGAGTTCAGGACGTGAGGCGCCGCTGCAATCTTGGTCCGCCGCAAGGCGTTGCCATCCCCGGTTCTATTTGCTAAATTTCTTATTATGAAAGCTTTCAAGCTGATCCTGGGCGCGTTCGTCTTTTTGGCCCTGCTGGGCGGTCTGCTCGAGGCCGGTTTCCGTTGGGCGCGAGTGCCTCATGACGCCTTGATTTATCAGGACAGCCTTGACCCCGCGCTGCGCTTCGAGCTCAAGCCCGGCGCGGAGGGGTCCAAGTTGGGAGCTTGGGTGAGCATCAGCTCCCAGGGCCTGCGGGAGCGCGAGATATCCCAGGAGAAGCCTGCCGACGAGTTCCGTATCGCCGTGGTCGGCGATCATCCCGGGTTCGGACTGACCGTCCCCGTAGAGAAGACCTTCGCGCGCCTATTGGAGAATCTGGTAAAAGCCCCGGCTGGCCTCACGCTGCGGACCATCAACCTGTCAAACTACGTCTATGGGGCCGAGCAAAAGGAGGCTTTCCTGGCGAAGCGCGGCCTCGGCTTTCAGCCGGATCTCGTCTTGTTCCAGGTCTTTCCGGGAGATTGGAAGGAGTTGCCGCAGGCGAAATATCCCTATCCGAGTTTCAAGAATTTCCTCCGGAGTCATAGCCAATTCCTGCGTCAGGTCATGGAACGTCTGTATTGGCGCCACGAACCGGTTCGGCGGTCGGCGCTGGATCTGCCGAAGACGGACGTGGCGATAGGTCGGCTGAAGGATCTGCTACGGGCCAGGCAAATGCCTGCGTTGGTGCTCTATGTCCCGGACTTGTCCGCGCCGGGCGGCCCGGAATCCCCCGAAGCCAAAAAGGTGGAAACGGCCTATCGGGAGGCCTGCCGAACCAACGGCCTACCCTATATCGACATGACTCCGGCCCTGAGTTCCGATCCGCCCAGCGCCTTGCTGTCGGATAGAAAATATCCCTACCTCAACGCCTCCGGGCAGAGCAAGGTCGCGCAGGCGCTTGCCTCCCGCTTGCAACTCCCGTTGCGCCGAATGCTTTTGGCGAAACAAAAGGCCAAGCCCGCGGGACTCCCTCAGCCTGCTGAAGTCGACCGAGGCCGGCGATTCCAGTTGGAGATCTTCCAGAAGCATTTTCTGATCCGCAAGTAGGCCTGTCGACGGGGGCCACCACCGGGACCGGCGGCTCCTGCATTTGGTATCATAGCGCCTTCCCCGAATGAAGCGCTTTCAGAAGCTGATTCTGGCCGTCGCGGCCCTGACCTTTGTCTTCCTACTTTGGCGCATCGATCCCAAAGCGGTCTGGGGGCATCTGGCGCAGGTAGGATGGGGCATGATCCTCATCCTGGCGCAGGAGGTCGTCGCCCAATGGCTTAATACCATCGGCTGGCGCTACGCCTTCGCGCGCCAGAGCTGCAAGGCGTACTCGTTTTGGAATCTGCTGAAGCTGCGTATCGTCGGCGACGGCGTGAACTACCTCACGCCGAGTGCCACTATCGCCGGCGAATTCATCCGAGCGGCTTCCCTCGATGATTCCCAGAGCGCGGAGGTCCGCTACGGTTCCGTGGTGGTGGCGAAGTTCACGCAATCGCTGGCCCAGGCGCTCTTCGTGCTCCTCGGGCTCTTCTTTATCATCGCCACCGCCAGCCCTGTCGCGCGTAGTTACCCGCAGCTGGTCCGCGGCTGCGCCCTGACGCTGCTCGCGGTCCTGGGCGGTCTCTCCGTGGTTGGTTTCGCGGCCTGGAAACGGCTGTTCCCGAAGGACGCGCCCGGCGGTCCCGCGGCCGGGCGAGACCGGTTCAGCGGCTGGCTGACCGCCATGGGAGACATCCCCCGGCAATGCCTGGGATTCTGCGTCTATGATACCGGGCGCTTTGCCGCATCGACCGGATTCTTCATGCTTGGATATGCGTGGGTAGCTTTTGAGGCCTATTGGATATGCCGTTTCCTGGGGATACAGGCGACTATCCAGACCGCCATGGTTATCGAGGTCCTGTCCAACCTGATCGACGGCATGACCTTCATCGTCCCTGCCAAGGTCGGGACGCAGGAGGGGGGCAAGATCTTCATTTTCTTGGGGTTGGGCCTGCCAGCCAGCGCCGGCCTCGCTTTTGGCATCGTGCGGCACATCCGCGAAGTCATCTGGGCCGCCGCCGGGCTGCTCCTTGGAGCCTTGCCTAAGGCTGTCCGAACCGTAGGCCGGATTCCCAGCACCCCTTGCGCGACGGCGTCGGGGGGGCCTTCCCGCTAGGTGGGCTTCCTTATTTAGGGCAGGAACGTGATGCCGCCGACGTAGTAATCCGTCTCCAGGTTGATGATGCGGGCGGCGCGGTGCAGGGTCTTGCGCAGGGCCGAGGCCGACAGCGCGTGGTTGACTTTGACGGTCAGGTCCAGCCGTTCGGCATCGAAGTCTACCGACGCGGAGGCGACTTCCGGGAGTTTGGCGAGTTCCATCTCTATGGCGCGTCCGCAAGTGGTCGTCAGCATGCCGAGGACCGTGACGTTATAGCGGCCGGACGGCAGAACCGCGTAGGTCATGGCCCCGGCGGAGAGACCGGCGGGGGCGGCCGCAACCGGGCTGGATGGCGCGGCTGCGGCCAGCAGGAGGACAAAGAGCGTCCGGAACATGGCCACAAATTAGCATATTCGGGGAACGTTCGATCCTCTGGTTGACAGGAATGGAAGGCATCAGTTACACTTTGCCAATCGTGCATTCGCGACTCCGTGGTTTCTTTGCGACGAGGCGAGCCGCGACCCGCAACGCCGGCATCGGGGCTCTGCTCACCCTCGGCGTCATGGCGGCTTATCTGGCGGGGTGGCCCCTCTTCGAGGGCCTGGAACTCAGGCTCTACGACATGCGCTGCAAGCTGAGGGCGAACCTCGCCACGGCCGACGAGATCGTCCTGGTCGCCATCGACGAAAATTCCCAGGTCCAGTTGGGGAGTTGGCCCTGGCCAAGGTGGCGCTTGGCTGGCCTGATCGACAAGCTCTCGGCCGCCGGAGCCAAGGTCGTCGGACTTGACGTCCCTTTATCTGAAACGGAGTATAGCCCCGGTTTGGCCGAGATCCAGCATCTGAGGGAGCGCTACGACGGCTTGCTGGCGGCGCGAGCGGTGACGGATAGAAAGAAGGCATTCGCCGTCGAGTTCTCCTCATCCATCAGTCAGCTCGATTCCGACGCCAGGCTCGAGGAATCCATGCGGCGGGCCGGCAACGTCGTGCTGCCCGTGCTTTTCAAGCCGCGCGGCAAGCTCGCGGCGGGGTCCGATGCCCCGCCGTTATCCGTGTCGAGCCATGCCCTTTTCTGCTCCGGCGTTGGCCATGCGGCCGGGACGACCTCCGCCCCAGGGCTTACGGCCGTTTATCCCCTGGCGCGCTTCGCCTCGGCCAGCGTGGGGCTGGGGCATATCCAGGAGGCTTCGGATTTCGACGGCGTCCTGCGTTGGGAAATGCCGGTCTTGCGATATGGGGATGCCGTCTATGCGTCTTTCCCGATGGAACTCGTCTTGGCCCATGGCGGGTTCGGGGACATAGGCGCCCAGTGGATACCGGGGCGATTCCTGCGCATCGGTGGACATGACATCCCGACCGACTCTCGCGGCCGCATGCTCATCACCTACAACGGGCCCGAGCAGACCTTCCAGTATTTCAGTTTCGCTGATGTGATGAACGACAAGACGCCCAAAGACGCCTTCAAAGGCAAGATCGTCATCGTGGGGCTCGCGGCGTCCGGCTTAGGCTCGACCTTCATTACGCCGGTGGCGGGCAACCTTCCGGCCATCGAGGTGTATGCGAACGTCATCGAGAATATCTTGCATCGCAATTATATCCGGCGGCCGCCCTGGGCCGCTGAACTCGAGCTGGCATTGCTCTTGGCCATGGGCCTTTTCGTGATGTTCGGGCTCTCTCGCCTCAGGGCTCCCGCGGGTCTTGCCGTCTGCCTCCTGCTGGCTGTGGGCACGACCGCCGCCGGCATCTATCTCTTCTTTAAGGGGGAGTGGATCAAGGTGGCTTACCCCGCTATTCTTCTCGGCCTGGGCTACATCGTCGTCGTCTTCAGGCGGGGTTTCGCGAGGGCGCGGCGCCGGGGAACTGCGCCGCCCGGCGGCGGCGTCGGTTCGCAGGGCGTCGCGGGATCCTCGCGACAGACCATCGGCCGTTACGAGATCACGAAGGAAATCGGACCCGGGGACTGCGGCACCGTCTATTTGGGCCGCGACCCCGGCACCGGCCAAGCCGTGGTCATCCGGGCCTTGGCGCTCGGGACGGTGGGCGAAGAGGCTCCGGTTCAGGGGGCCAAGGAGCTCTTTTTCCGCGAGGCCGCGGCCGCAGCCGCGCTGTGTCATCCCAACATCGCTCGTGTATTTGATGCGGGCGAGGAGTCCCGCGTGGCCTATATCGCCACGGAGCTCCTGGACGGGCACGACTTTACGCGTTATACCCTTAAGGAGGGCTTGCTGCCCTGGGCGCAGGCCCTGGAGCACATGGCGGTCGTGGCCGAGGCCCTGGACTACGTCCACTCACATGGCCTCGTCCACCGACATGTCGAGCCTGCCCGCATCATGCTCCTTGCGGATGGGACCATCCGCGTCACCGATTTTGGCATGGCCGCCCTCACGGCCCTTGCCAGGACGATGGCGGCCGCGGGCACGGCTCCGGGCGCCCCGTCCTACATGAGCCCAGAGCAGGCGGCGGGGAGGAAGGTGGACGGCCGGTCGGATCTCTTCTCCCTGACGGTCGTCCTCTTTGAACTGCTGACCGGACAGAAGCCCTTCCCGGGCGGAGACGGCGACGGCGTCCTGCTTTTTCAGATTGCAAACGAACCGCATCCCGACCCTCGTGCCATCCGGCCCGACTTGCCCGAAGGGGTGATTCCTATCCTCAACAGGGGTCTGGCCAAAGATCCGGATGATCGCTATGGCCGCGGGTCGTTGCTGGCGGCAGATCTGCGGGCCGTCGCCAGCGCCGCAGCGGATGTCGCGGCGCCTGCGTCCGAGGCGTAGCCTTGAGCCCTGCGCCCGGCTGGGAGTTTGCGGGCCGTACCGACATCGGCTGCGTGCGCCGCGGCAACGAGGACAGCTGGGTCATCGACGATGAACTCGGCCTGATGATTGTCGCCGACGGCATGGGTGGGCACAACTCGGGCGAGGTGGCCAGCGCCTTGGCGGTCGCCATCATCCGGGATTACGCGCAGCGGACGCCCCTGCGCGCGGCGGTAGGCGGGCTGTCGCCGCGCGGTTGGCGGTTGGAGCATTGCATCAAGGCGGCCAACGCGGCGATCAATGAGAAGGGGCGCGCCTCTGCCCAATATGCCGGCATGGGGACCACCGTGGTCGCAGTCCAGGTCGACGCGGACTCCCTGAGCGTGGCCCATGTCGGCGACAGCCGCCTTTACCTCCTGCGCCGCGGCGTCTTGACCCAGCTGACCGCGGACCATTCCCTGGTCGCAGACCAGGCGCGCCAGGGCCTCATCACCCTGGCGGAGGCGGAGCATTCGCCTTTGCAGAACATCCTGACCCGTGCCGTGGGCACGGAAGCCGACGTCCAAGTCGATGTCGCGGAGCATGCGGTCCAGGCCGGTGACATGATCCTCTTGGCGAGTGATGGCCTCACCAAGATGGTCGCAGACGCGGAGATCGCCCGGCTGCTTCGGGCTCAACCCGCCCCGGCGTCTGGGGCCACCGCGCTGGTGGAGCGGGCGCGCCGGGAGGGCGGGTTGGATAACATCACGGTGATCTGCGGCCGCAACAGACCGTCTCCCGCGCCGGGCTTGTGGGGCAAGCTTAATGAGATCTTCCGGCGGGGCATTGAGCCTCCAGCGTCCCGTGGCGCGCGACCTTGATTGGTTCCCTAGAGAAGCAGTATAGTGTCCTTAGGTTGGAGTTCCCTATTGGAGTTTTCTGTAAGAATCCCTAATATTGACGGAGCGCGCGATGAATAAACTCAAAGCCGTCAAGCCCAAGTCGCAGTCCTCTGAAGAAATCGATTCGGTCACTATCCGCTTCGCGGGCGATTCCGGCGATGGCATTCAGCTGACCGGACTGCAATTCTCCACGGCTACGGCCCTGGCCGGCAACGACCTGAGCACTTTCCCGGACTATCCGGCCGACATTCGGGCTCCCTTGGGCAGCCTTTTCGGGGTGAGCGGCTACCAGATTCATTTCAGCTCCAGCCGGGCCTTCACGCCGGGCGACGCGCCGGACGTCCTGGTGGCCATGAATCCGGCGGCCCTCAAGGTTAATACTAAGGAATTGCGCAAGGGCGGGCTCGTTATCGCCAATTCCGACGCTTTCAATACGCAGAACCTGGGCAAGGCCGGCTACGCAACCAACCCTCTGGAGGACGGCTCGTTATCGGATTTTCGCGTCATTCCGGTGGAACTGTCCCGACGCACCGGAGAGGCGCTCCAGGGTCTGCCTCTCACCAAGCCGCAGGCCGAGCGCTGCAAGAATTTCTACGCCCTGGGCATGATGTACTGGCTCTACGATCGGCCCATGGAAGGCACCCTCAAGTGGATCGAGACGAAATTCAAGAAGAATCCCGTGATGGCGGAGGCTAATAAGAAGGCCCTGCTGGCGGGCAACGCTTTCGCTGAGACCACGGAGCTCTTCGGCCAGTATTATCGGATCAAGAAATCCCCGGTCGAGCCCGGGGTCTATCGTAATGTCACGGGCAATGAGGCGATGGCTTTGGGGCTCCTGACCGCGGCCCAGCTCTCCGGCCTCCAACTGTGGTACGGATCCTATCCCATCACTCCGGCCTCGGAGATCCTGCACGAACTCTCCAAATACAAGAACCTCGGGGTCAAAACTTTCCAGGCCGAAGACGAGATTGCGGCGGTCTGCTCCTCCATCGGCGCCGCCTTCGCCGGCGCCTTAGGGACCACGGGCACCAGCGGTCCCGGCGTCTCGCTTAAATCCGAGGCTTTGGGACTGGCGGCCATCGTGGAACTGCCTCTGGTCATCATCAACATCCAGCGCGGCGGGCCGTCCACCGGACTGCCTACCAAGACCGAGCAATCCGACCTCTTCCAGGCCCTCTACGGCCGCCACGGCGAGTGCCCCATGCCGGTCTTGGCCGCGGCGACCCCTGCGGACTGCTTCCAGATGGCCATAGAAGCCAGCCGCCTGGCCGTCAAGTACATGACCCCGGTGTTGCTCCTTTCCGACGGCTTCCTCGGCATCGGCGCCGAGCCCTGGCGTGTGCCGGACATCACGAAACTCGTTAAGTTCCCGCCCAGCAAGCTGCCGCCGCCGGACAAGTTCAAGCCTTATCAGCGCGATCCCACGACCTTGGCCCGTCCCTGGGCTCTGCCTGGCATGTCCGGCTACGAGCATCGGATCGGCGGCCTGGAAAAGGCCGACATCACTGGCACGGTGAACTACGAACCGGAGAACCATGAGCGCATGTGCCGCCTGCGCCAAGCCAAGATCGATAAAATCGTCTCGGAGATCCCGCCCATGGATGTCCTGGGCCCGAAGAAGGGCAAGGTCCTGGTCCTGGGCTGGGGCAGTACCTACGGCGCCATCACGGCGGCGGTTAGCCGCCTGCAGGCCAAGGGCGAGTCTGTCGCTAGCGCGCACCTGCGCTACCTGAATCCTCTGCCGTCCGACCTGGGAGAAGTGCTGGCCCGCTATGAGCGCGTGATCGTGCCGGAGCTCAACCTAGGTCAACTGGTGCATCTGGTGCGCGACCGGTATCTCGTGGACGCCCAGGGCTTGAATAAAGTCAAAGGGCTGTCCTTCAAGGTGGCCGAGATCGAGAACGCCGTCATGGCCCTGCTCGCGGGCCGGAGGGACTGATATGCAAGAGAATGGATTTGAGAATCTTCCGGGTTCCGGCCCGCTGCGCGACTCCAAGAAGTTCGCTTCCGACCAGATGGTGCGCTGGTGCCCGGGTTGCGGGGATTTCGCGGTCCTGGCGGTCATTCAGAAGGTCCTTGCCTCTCTGGACATCCCGCGCGAGAAGTACGCCTTCATTTCGGGCATCGGCTGCTCCTCGCGGTTCCCCTATTACATGAACACCTACGGGTTCCACAGCATCCATGGACGGGCCCTGCCCATCGCCACGGGAGTCAAATGCGCCAATCCTGACCTGCAGGTATGGGTGGCCACGGGGGACGGAGACGCCCTGTCAATTGGCGGCAACCACTTCATCCATGCCCTGCGCCGCAACGTCGACCTCAAGGTGATCCTGTTCAACAACCGCATCTACGGGCTGACCAAAGGTCAGCTGTCGCCCACTTCCGAGTTCGGCAAGAAGACGAAATCGACACCCTGGGGCTCGATCGAGTATCCCCTCAACCCCGTGACCATGGCCCTGGCCTCGGAGGCGACGTTCGTGGCGCGCGGCCTGGCGGCGGATGTGGCCGGGTTGACCGAGATCGTGAGCCGGGCGGCCAAGCATCAAGGCACGGCTTTCGTCGAGGTGCTCCAGAACTGCGTGGTATTCAACAATGGCGCCTGGAAGGAGGTCGAGGACAAGGCCTCGCGCGAAGAGCGCGTCGTGCGTCTGCAGCACGGCAAGCCCCTGATCTTCGGGAAAGACCGCAACAAAGGCATCCGCCTCAAAGGGTTCGACCCCGAGGTCGTGGAATTTTTGCCGGACCGGCCGCCCAAGGACCTCGTGGTACACGATGAAAAGGCTGAGTCGCCCCACATGGCCTATCTTCTCTCCAAGATGAACGAGACCAATCACCCCGTGCCGGTGGGCGTTTTTCGCGCGGTGCGCCAGCCTACCCTGCACGAGCTCATGGAGGAGCAGATCATCAAGGCGCGCCAATCGGCGCCCACGGACCTGCAGGCGGTCTTGAACAATTCCGAAGAGGCCGCCGCGTGAAGCTGCTTGAGTACGAGTCCAAGGAGCTGTTCCGTGCGCATGGCATCCCGGTGCCGCCTTCGGGTGGGGTCATCCGTTCCTTGGCAGGGCTGCCCGCGGCCTTGAAGCGCGCGGGGCGGGGGCCTTGGGTCATCAAAGCCCAGGTCCTGGCCGGCGGACGGGGCAAGGCCGGAGGCATCAAGCTGGCCAAGACCGCGGCCGAGGCCCGGGAGGCGGCGAAGGCGATTTTGGGCATGACGATGGTGACCGCGCAGACGCAGGGCGAGGGGATCAAGGTTCGTGAGGTCCTGGTTGAGGGCGGCGCCAATATCCAGCGGGAGATGTACCTTTCCGTGGTCATGGACCGCAAGGCGGCCGGGCCTACGGTGATCGCTTCCGCCGAAGGCGGCATGGAGATCGAGCGGCTGGCCGCGGAAAGGCCCGATGCCATCCTGCGCCAGCCGGTGGACCCGAGCCTGGGCTTGCCTGACTTCGCCGCCCGGAGTCTCGCTTTTCGGCTGGGTCTGCCGCCGGAGCGCGTTGCGGAATTCTGCCATATCGTGAAATCGTTGGTTTGGCTGTTCATCGAGCATGATTGCAGCCTAGTCGAGGTCAATCCCCTGGTGCTGACCCCGAAGGGATTGGTGGCGCTGGACGGCAAAGTGCTGATAGACGACAACGCCCTGTTTCGCCATCCCGAACTCGCCAAGCGCAATGATCCGGAGCTCAGCGCTTTGGAGCGTGAGGCCAAGAAGGCTGATCTCTCATATATCGCGCTAGCCGGCAGCATCGGCTGCATGGTCAATGGAGCGGGCCTGGCCATGGGCACCATGGACGCCATCGTTTTGGCCGGCGGCCGGCCGGCCAATTTTC
>CAIRTQ010000026.1 GCA_903881545.1 uncultured Elusimicrobia bacterium | reverse complement strand
CCTCTATGGATGTTCTGGTCAAAGCTCTCCGTCGAGAAATTGGACAGGAAGGGGAAGCCGGTGTACAATAACAGGGTCTCGCCTCAAGGGCTTTCAACTACGAGCGGGACAACCTCCCTTCCGGGGACGAACTACCTGGTAAGCTATAGTCAGTCCATCCGCACTGGATTGGGGCGGTATACAATGCATCTCTATCCGTTCTTTGTTCTTTGGGGAGTTTCGATCATTCGAGACAGAGCAGCGATTCCCCCGACTCGGATTTCTTAATGGATACGACTGCCCGCATGGGCCCCGATATATTCAAGAAAGGAATTTGTTTTGGCCTCTGTACCTGGGCTTTATGCCAGCCTTTATCTATTGCTGGAGCCTGCATCGGCATCGCCCTTACCACTGCGGCACTCTTAGGACATGGTCTCACTTCCCGGTCCTTTCCATCTTTGCGTAGCCCGTTGGAAAAACCGCTATGGATTTATCTGCTGATTGGCATCCTAAGCACTGCTTTCGGAATGGATTGGCACCATAGCCTGGGGCAACTCGGCAAAGATGGCCAAGTATTGCTTCATTTTTACATTTTTTCCGCCGCTTTCGCATTGGATGCCTCGCTCTCGATACTGAGCTTCTTAGCCGTCGGCTTTCTCATTGCCGCTTTGATCGGCATTGGGCAGGTTACGAGCTTTTTCGGTCCTGTCGTTTTGAAAGATCTATTGCTTCGCTGCGCTTCATCGGCCAAATTCTGGAAATTTTTGGCGCCCCAATTACGCGCTCATGGCACCATCATGTACTTGACCTATGGACAATTATTGGGGATGGGGGCCTTGGGTTTCTTCTGTTATGCCAAAACCCAAGCAACAAAATCCAACAGACAGATCTCTGCCCTGATTTTCTTCTTCATTTTAGTCGTAGGACAAATATTGAGCGGGTCTCGTGGTGCTTGGCTTGGGACCATGGCCGGTATTGGTCTCATCGTGGCACTAAATCTCAGCATGGCACTCGTGACAAAGGCCGCAGTGGCCGTCGCGGCCTTTGCCTCAGGTTTATTTCTTTGCCCACGCTTCCTTGCCGTTGGGGAAAAAGCCTGGAGCCTTTCGGAAACCAGCTTTTATCTCCATCGTCAATTATGGAAGACGGCCTGGAGAATGTTCCTCGACCACCCCATCTTAGGAGTCGGCTTAGGAAATTTCGAGAAACTCTCTTGCCGCTACAATCCCACTTTTTTTTGTGGCCAGATATGGGATCAAGCGGATAATTTTTATCTCCACCAATTGGCCGAAAGGGGAATTGCCGGATTCGCGGCCACGGCGTTGCTGTCAGGGGCCATGGCCTACCAAGCTTGGCGGACATACAAGCGCACGCGCTCATTCTTAAGCTTGTGGTTCTTGTCCTGGATCTTCGCCCTTCTTTTCATGGGGCTCACCGAATGCTCTTGGAGACGCACCCTGATTTGGATGCCAACTATCGCGCTTTATTGCTGGATGGAGCGCGGCAGCAACTCTCCCAAAGATCCGAAGCCTTAACCCGGGTCGGCAGATATACAAGCAGGACACCTATGAGGCGCCGACCAGCGAATTCCTGTTGCACGCGACAAGTCTGACAGATGCTGCCGCCCCCTTTAAACGCTATAATATCCGCACGCGGCTTCGTGTGCGAGGCCAAGGAGAATCAATGCGGCGAACCGGCGACACCCATTCAGAGCCTACCCCCCCGACCAACACAGGCACCAAGCTGATCCAGAAGCTGCTTCGGAACATATTCGGAAGCACCCCCCCCGTGCCCCCGCCGCCGCCCGCGGTCCCGGAACCTTTCGCCGGCTTCGGCCTGATCCCGGATCTGCTCAAAGCCGTCCGGGCTATGGGCTTCTCCACCCCCACCCCCATCCAGGAGCGCTCCCTGCCGCCCGCCCTCAAGGGCCAGGACGTCCTCGGCTCCGCCATGACCGGCAGCGGCAAGACCGCGGCCTTCGTGCTGCCCCTGCTCCAGCGCCTCTTTCAGGAGCGCGCCGCGACAGGCAAGGGCGCAGCGCCGCGGCGCCCCTGCGTGCGCGCCCTCGTGCTCGTACCCACCCGCGAGCTGGCGGCCCAGGTGGAGAGCGCCGTGCGCGACCTCGCCCGGAACACACCGGCGCGCTGCGTGCTCGTCATCGGCGGCGCCAGCTTCCACGAACAGGAGCAGGCCCTGCGCCGGGGCGCCGACATCGTAGTGGCCACGCCGGGGCGCCTGCTCGACCATTGCAGCCGCCGGACCCTGGCTTTGGACGGCGTGCGCGTTGCGGTCCTCGACGAGGCCGACCGCATGCTCGACATGGGCTTCATGCCCGACGTGCGCCGCATCATGGCGAGCCTGCCCCGCGACCGCCAGACCTTGATGTTCTCCGCGACCATCCCCCCGGATGTCGAGCGGGCGGTCCGCGAGTTCATGCGCGATCCGGTGCGCATCTGCGTCGACCCTCCGGCCACGCCGGCCTCGGGCATCGTCCAGATGCTCTACCCGGTCATGGCCGACCAGAAGTTCGAGCTCCTCGTCACGATCCTGACCAAGACCAAGATCACCTCGGTCGTGGTCTTCACGCGCACCCGGTCCCGCGCCGACCAGGTGGCGCGCTTCCTGGAAAACCGCGGCATGCCCGTGGCCCTGCTGCACTCCAACCGAAGCCAGGACCAGCGCGACAAGGCCATGGCCGGCTTCCGCGGGCGCACGCGCCAGATACTGGTCGCGACCGACATCGCGGCGCGCGGCCTCGACGTCCGCCACATCAGCCACGTCGTCAACTTCGACGTGCCCCTGCATCCGGAGGACTATGTCCACCGCATCGGCCGCACCGGGCGCGTCTTCGCGGTGGGCGACGCCATCACGCTCATGTCGCTGGAGGAAGAGCGCTTCGTCAACGCTATCGAGCGCCTCATCGGCACCAGCATCCCGCGCTGCGTCTTCCCGGAGTTCCCGTATCGGGTGCCCCCGCACCTGACCCCGTACAAGCCGCCGACCAGCCATCACTTCCGGATACGCCGCCGGATCGCGCGCTCCAGCAGCCACCGATTCCGCCGTTAGCGCCGGCCGGATGCGGCGCGGCCCGCGCGAATAATCAGGCGGCGTCCGGAACGGCCAGCGCCGCGGCCCGGACCCGGGAAGGTCCGTGGCTCTTGCGGCAAGCCATGGGGAAAGGACAGCGGCTGCACACCCCATACTCGCCGTCCTCGGGCGTGATGCGGAACCATCCCGCCCGTATCTGCCGCAGTTCTTCCGCCACCAGATCCAAGAAAGCGGCTCGGTCGGCCTCCAGTTGCGCGACGCCGTAGCGCTGGCAGCGCTCTCGCCCCGTGGCCTCGGGCGAATCCTCGATGGCAAGGATGCAGGCCTCCTCCAGGCAGCCCTGGCCTGGCAGTCCGCGGGCCAGTTCCGCGTAGACCTGCAGTTGGTGCAAGCCGCCCAGCAGCGTCTGCCGGCTCAGGGTGCCGGCACGGCTCCAGCGCGTCTTGTAATCCACCACGCGCCAGCGCCCGTCCGGCGCGCGATCGATGCGGTCCGCGATGCCGTGGACGGGGAAGCCTTCGAGGGCGGAGGGGCGGGGCCGGCGGAACTCCCCCTCCAGCCGCGTCTCAAAGAAAGCCGGCCGCAGGCCCGTGCGCAGCGCCTCGGCCCGGTCCCAGGCCAGGAAATCGCGCAGGGTCTCGGTCATGACCGATCCCAGCGCCTGCCAAAGCACGGGATAGACCCCCGCTTCCAGCCAGCCGCGCCCCGCAAAAGCCGTCGCGGCGCAGGCGGCGAAGCGCTCCTGCCAAGCCTGCTCCGTCGTCCAAATGGATCCCTCCTCGGCGCGGTAGAAGCTCTCCAGCAGCTCATGGTAGATGCGGCCGCGCAGGACCGCGGGGACCTCGCTTCGGCAAGCCGCCGGCTCCGGCTCACCCAAACCCAAGACCCGGCTGGCGAAGAACTGGAAAGGACAGCCCGCGAAACAGTCCATGGCGCTGGGAGAAAGACCGCCGCGGCCCAGACTTTCAAGGAACTCCGCGGGCGGGGCGATGACCGCGTCGAAGGAGCCGGCCGGGCCCCAGGCCCCGATGGCCGAAGCCCGCTCCAGGACCTCGTCGAAAAGTTCCCCATCGAGCATGCCGACGGGCAGGCGCCCCTTGGCCGGCAGGCCCTCCAGGGCCAAGCGCAGGGCCAGTTCCTGGGGCGAGGCAGCCGACCCATCGATCGCCGCGAGCTTGGCCGCGGGCTGGCGCGGCACGTGGCGCACCGCACCGGCGTCGGAGAAATCGAGCCCCGCCACCCGGCAGAGTTCGCGCAAGTAAAGCGAAGGCACCTGGGCGCGGCCGGCCTCGTCCGACCTGGGGAACACGCAGTAAAGCCGCTCGCTGGCCGCGGCGGCCATGAGATAGAACAGCAGCCGCTCCTCCTCGTGTCCGGCGCCCTTCTGAGCGATCCAATAGCCGGCCGGGTGGCGCAGGGCGGCGCGCACGCGGTCGCGTAAAAGCGGATCTTCCTGGACGACGCGAGGAAACATCCCTTCCTTGAGGCCGATGAGAAAGAAGACCTTGAAGCCCTCGCCGCGCGCGTCCATGGCGCCGCGCACCCGCACTCCGCGCCCGCCGCCGGGAGATTCGAGCACGGTCCGACGCAATTTTTCAGTCAGGCCGTCCAGGAAATCCCGCCACGAGCAGGACGAACCGATGAGGTCGAAGCTCTCCAGGGAGGCGATGGATTGCCGCACCGCGTCCCAAGCCGCGGCCTCGCCCGGCTCGCAATCGCGCGGCGGACTCAGATACGCATCCAAGAGGTCTCGCGCTTGGCGCGCTCGGCCGGACCACGAGGAGGATGCCTCATCCGACAGGCGCCGCGCGATGTCCGAAACCAGGCTCCAAAGGGCTTGCACCGACTCCTGGGGCACCACCCGGCCTCGGGATTCCTTGCCCGCCCTGCCGGCCCGCAGTTCAACGGGCCCGCGAATACGCGGCTCCAACTTGCCGACCCACTGCGGCCAGCCGGCCTGGATGCCGAGATGGCGGATGAGCCGGCGCCAATCGGCGGCCGGAGCCGGACCGCGGAAATAGGGCGAAGCCACCAGGTCCTCGACGATGGCAGCGGGAAAGTCCCTCTGGCGCAGGGTCAGGAGGTTGAGGCAGCATTTGGCCAGAGGATGGCGCAGGAGCGGCCGGCCGCTGGCCAGCTCAAAGGGAATGGCGTTCTCCCGGAACACATCGGCGAAGACGCCAAAATAGGGCTCCAAGGTCCGGGCCACGACCCCTATATCCTCGTAGGCGCAGCCTTCGCTTTCGACGAGGTGAAGGATCTCCTTGGCCACGGCCCAGGCCTCGTCGCGGGCGCCCGACGCGCTGATGACGGTCAACGGCCGCGGACATGGTCCGGCCTCAGGCCGGAACAGTCCGTCCAAGGCGGCCTCCAGGACGGGACGGCCCTGGGAGCAACGCGGGACCTCCTCGGCATCATGGGCCAAGAGCTTCTGCTCGAAGAAAGGCTCGGCGAATCGGAACGCGGGGTGGCCGCGCCGGAACGGGAAATAAAGCCGGACCGGACAGCGCGCCGCGACGGCCTCGAAGAATTCCAGCTGTAGTCCGGTGAGGTCGTAGAACCCGTAGTAGAGCACTTCCTGGAATCGCCCCAGGAGTTCGCAGGAGCCGGCCCGGCGCGCGGCCTCGCGTACGAGGGCCGCTGGAGAGAGCACGCGCAGGTCCTGGAGCCTGCGCTCATAAGCCGCGCCCAGCCGCAGCAGCGCCTGCAGGCGCTGCCGCTCCTCCGGCTGGGGCAAAAGCTCCTCGCCGAAGAATTCCTCGATGTCCTCGCCCGAGACGCCGGCGTCAATGAGGTCGCGCAGGCTGGAACGCAAAGCCGAGGCCAAAGCGCGCGGCCGGCCTTCGCCGCCGAACAGAGGGCCCCAGGCGGCCTGCCGGGTGAGCAGGGAATCCACCAGCTTATCGTGGAACACCGGGTCGGCGATCAGTCGGCCTTCGCCGCAGCCGTCGTCGGTGACCGCCAACGCCAGGCTGTGGAACGTATGAAAGTGGACGTCAAGCAGGGACAGGCCTTTTTCCACCGCGGCCAGACGCTGCAGGCGCTCGGCCATGCGGCGGGATGGCGCGACGACGGCAACGGGCCGCTGGAGCGCCGCAAGTTCGGCCAAGCGGGCCGTGAAGGCAGTTTCTAGGTCAGGGTGGAAGGAACCGTAGCAAACCTTGAGCATGAAGCCCTGCCGATCAACAAGACTTCAGGATCTAATGTC
The DNA here is from genome assembly GCA_903881545.1 of uncultured Elusimicrobia bacterium. Lineage (GTDB taxonomy): Bacteria > Elusimicrobiota > Elusimicrobia > UBA1565 > UBA9628 > UBA9628. Next base: position 32,210 of record CAIRTQ010000026.1, on the reverse strand, counting down.
CCCGGACCGGGCGGAATCCCAGGTATTGGAACTGAAGGGCCGGGTAATAGAAACTGCGGTAGGCGCTGCGGAACAGCCAGGCGACATCATAGTTCCAGGAGCCCCCCCGCGCGACCCGGTAGGTCCCCTCCGGGCTTTCCCAGGCCGCGTCCGTGGCTGGCGCTCCGATGTAGGAGTCATGATACCAATCCTGCGTCCACTGCCAGACATCGCCCGCCATGTCGCACAAGCCCTGCTCCGTGTTTCCCGCGGGCTTGGAGCAGACCGGCGCGGTCGCATCGCGGCCGCAGCCCATGCCGCCCTGGTTCATCACCGTCCGTTCGCAGGTCGGCTCGTCGTCGCCCCAAGGGTACTTGCGCGCTTGGCCCGCGCCGCGGGCAGCGTATTCCCATTCGGCCTCGCTGGGGAGCCGGCCGCCGGCCCATTCGGAGAAAGTCCGGGCCTGGTTCCAGTCCACGCCCACCACCGGCTGGTCGTCGCCTTTGAACTTGTCGCCGTAGCCGGCCGTGGCCGTGCAAGCCCCCGCGGCCACGCAGGCGCGGTACTGCTTGTTCGTCACCAAAGTCTTGGCCATCCGGAATGACCTTACGGTCACGCTGTGGACCGGGGCGGCCAGGTCCGCGGCGCCCATCATGAAGGTCCCCCCCGGAATGAGCACCCACTCGATGCCCGCCTGGCCCGCGTCTTGCGCCGCTTTCGCCGCGCCGCGGGATTGACCGCCGGGCCGGGCCAGGGCCGCGGCCTTCTCCAGCGCGGCGCGCATCCCGCCCGCGTCGACGGCAATATGGGGCAGCAACCCCTTGGCCATCTCGGGCTCAAGCCCCGGCGCCTTCCCGTACGCCGTCGCGAACTCCGCGCTCCAGCGCGTCTTGTCGGCCTCGGGCACCACGCCGAGAGTCAGGACGTGGGCCAGCTTGTCCCAGTCGGCGTCGCGGGCGTCGAGCCTGCGCCGCGCGGCCTCCGCGGCCGCCTTGCGCTGGGCGGCATACTCGTCCCATTCGGCGGCGCGCTTGGCCGCGGCTTCCGCGTAGCGGGGCACGTCCTTGGCCAGGGCGCGCCAGGTCGCGGCCTTGTCCTCGACCGCGGTGCGCATGTCCTGGTCGACCTCGAAAGCCTCGTTGTACTCGTCCAAGGAGGCCCGGTCCAAGGCGCGGAAATCCAATCTGACCGCGGAAGCGTCAAAAGCCTTGGGCAGCCATGGAGTCGGGACGTCAGGCAAGCTCGAGACGCTGAAGGCGTCCTCGCGCGGGCCGGCCGGAGCCGAAGCCGGAGCCGGCTCCTTGATCAGGGCTGCCAGATCGGGCCCTTTCTCCCCGGCAGGGGCGCCCATGGCCGCCTCTTCCCGTCCTCTCAGCTCGGGGGCTTGGACGCTCCCCGGCGCGGCCGCCGCCAGGGCGGTCGCGGCGTAACGCAACAGGTTCCCGGCGGTAAGCGCGCTCGTCCCGGCCCAGCCGCGCAAGCCGCCCAGGACTAGGTAGCTGAACGCTGGCCGCGCCGCGCCGGGCAGGACGCCGGAACACGGGCTGTCCAAGGGAGCGCTCAGGATGGAGACGCGCCGGTCCGTCAAGGGGTGCGCCGGGCCTTGCGGCGCAGCCGCCCCGCCCGGCTCCCCGAGGTCCGTCCGGCAGGCGTCCACGATGACGCGGATCGCGCCAGCCCGAGTCTGGCGCAGGGCGGTCATGATCTCCCGGCGCTTGGCGGCCCGGGACTTAAGGTCGGAGGATTTCTTCCGGGCGTCCATAGCCAGCAGGAGCCGGTCCTGGCCGTCCGCGCTGAGCGCGCCGTGGCCGACGAACACGAACCAGACGGCGCCCTTGGAGTCGGCGGCGGCCGCGGCCTTGGCCGCGGCAGCGAGCATCTCCTCGCGCGTGGCGTCCGCGCCAGCGAGAAACTGCACGTTGCGGGCCGGGACCCCGAGCGTGGCGGTGAAATAGTCCTGCCAGGCCTTGGCAACGGCCTCAGCGCCGGGGACCGGCGGCAGGAAGGCGTAGTTCTCGATGGCCACCACCAAAGCGGCGTCGTTCGCCCCGCCTCCGACCGCGGCCGCCGGCTTGGCCAGGTCCGGCCAGATGCTTTGCGCAGACAAAGAGGCGGCGGGAGATGAGAGAAACCCGGCGAAAATTAATCCCAACAGCCCGCAAACGCTCATTTCATGCCTCCGATCCGCCGCGCGTGTGAAAAACCAGCCATTCACTTTACACTTTGCGTCGCGCGCGTTCAAGTATTTACTCTCCCAATGAAAACCCCCAGGGCTTGACGTCCAAGCCCTGGGGGCTATCGAGATGCGTCGCCGCTAATTCACGGTGAAGACGACCGTAGTCGAGCCGGATCCCCCGGCATTAGTCCCGGTGATCGTGACGCTGTAGGTTCCCTTCTTGGTCGGCGTGCCGGAAATGCCTCCGCCCCAAGTCCCCGTGCCGGTCAGGCTCAAGCCCAGAGGCAGGCCCGTCGCGTTATAGCTCGTCGGATTGTTGGCCGCCGTGAAGCCGAAGTAGTTGTTGATGCCCACGCGCCAAGCAGGAATCGCCGAGTACGTGATAACGGGCTTCAAGGGAATGATGGTAAAGACGACCTGCTTCGTGCCGGTCCCCGCCGTATTGATCGCGTTGACCGTCGCGGTGTAGCTGCCCGCGCTGGTCGGCGTGCCGGAAATAAGCCCGGTCGCCGCATTGACGCTCAGGCCCGGAGGCATGCTCCAGGCGCTGTAGCCCGTCGGGCTGTTGGTCGCCGTGATGGAATAGCTCAGCGCCGAGCCCTGGGTCCCGGACGCGCTGGCCGCGCTGGTGACCACGGGCGGCGCAATCACGGTGAAAACGAGCGTCTTGTGGCCCGTTCCCATCACGTTCGCGGCGCCGAGCGTGACGTTAAAAACGCCTCCTGCGGTGGGCGCGCCCGAGATTGCCCCGGTCTGCGCATTCAGGCTCAAGCCTGAAGGCAGGCCCGTGGCGCTGAAGCTCGAAGGGCTGTTGGTCGCCGTGATGCCATAGTACAGCGAGACGCCGACGCGGCCGGTCGCGGTCGCCGCGCTCGTAATCACCGGCGCCGGATAAGGCAACATAGTCCAAACGACCTGCTTCGAGCCCGTACCCGCGGCATTGGTCGCGTTAACGGTCATGGTGAAGGTGCCCACGGTGTTGCACGTGCCTCTGATGGCCCCGGTCTGCGCATTGACGCTCAGGCCCGGAGGCAGGCCCCAGGCGCTGTAGCTGGTCGGGCTATTGGTCGCCGTGATGTCATAGAATTCCTGCTGACCTACGATCCCGTTGAGCGGGCCGTCCCTGGAGGTGTTGACGGGCGGCGCGATCACGGTGAAGGCGAGCGTCTTATTGCCCGTTCCCCCCGCGTTCGTGGCGCCGAGCGTGACGTTGAAAATGCCTCCAGCCGTGGGCGCACCCGAGATGGCCCCGGTCTGCGCGTTGAGGCTCAAGCCCGCGGGCAGGCCCGTGGCGCTGAAGCTTGTAGGGCTGTTGGTCGCCGTGATTCCATAGTACAGCGAGACGCCGACGCGACCGGTCGCGCTGGCCGCGCTGGTGATGACCGGCTTCAAAGGCGTGATGGTGAATACGACCTGCTTCGTGCCGGTCCCCGCGGCGTTGATCGCGTTGACCGTGGCGTTGTAGCTGCCCACGGTGGTCGGCGTGCCCGAGATGGTGCCGGTCTGACTGCTGACGCTCAGGCCCGGAGGCAGGCTCCAGGCGCTATAGCTGGTGGGGCTGTTGGTCGCCGTGATGGCATAGTTCAGCGGCGAGCCTACGGTCCCGGACGCGCCGGCCGCGCTGGTGATGACAGGCGGCGCCATCACGGTGAAGACGAGCGTCTTGCTGCCCGTTCCCCCCGCGTTTGCGGCGCCGAGCGTCACGTTGAAGACGCCTCCAGCCGTGGGCGCGCCCGAGATGGCCCCGGTCTGCGCGTTGAGGCTCAAGCCCGAAGGCAGACCCGTCGCGCTGAAGCTCGTCGGGCTGTTGGTCGCCGTTATTCCATAATAGAGCGATATGCCGACGCGGCCGGCGGCACTCCCTGCGCTCGTGATGACCGGCGGCAGGGGGATGATGGTGAAGGCGACCGGCTTTGTGCCGGTCCCCGAGGCATTAAAAGCGTTGACCGTGGCGGTGTAGCTGCCCGCGGTGGTCGGCGTGCCCGAGATGACCCCGGTCTGCGTATTGACAGTAAGGCCCGGCGGCAGGCTCCAGGCGCTGTATCTGGTCGGACTGTTGGTCGCCGTGATGGCATAGCTCAACGGCGCGCCCACGGTCCCAGACACGCTGGCCGCGCTGGTGATGACAGGGAGCGTGGAAGCCGGATTGATGGTGAGCGTGAGCGTCATGTTGGTTGTCGTAGAGTCCGGGCTCCCGGGCCCGATCGTGACGCTGATGATGACCCTGAATACGCCCGCCTTGACCGGAGTTCCGGAAAGGACGCCATTGCTGGGGTTGAAGGTCATGCCGTTGCAGCCGAACAATGGGATGACGTCGCAGGACAAGTCCCCGCCGGTGATCTTGAATCCGAACGGAGGACTCTTGAGTTGGTCGGTAGCCGTCACGGCGTAGGCAAACGGCGTGCCTACGAATCCCGTGGCGCTGGTCGGGCTGGTGATGACAGGCTTCGGGAGAAAAACATGAAGGGAGAGCGGCATAGTCGCCGTACCCTCGCCATTGGTGGCGCTCAACATCACGGTGTATTGGCCAGAGTCGACCAACCTGTCTCCCGTTATGAGGCCTGTATTCGTATTGACCGGCGGGCAAATATTAGCAGGGCAGGCGAACTTGGGAAGGCCGACGGCATTGAAGCTGGTGGGGGAATTGGCCGCCGTGATCTGGTAACTGAAGGGATCGAACAAGTAGGCCGTCATGCTGCCGGGGCTGGTGATGACAGGCACGCCGGCGAGCGCCTTGGCGGAGACGAACAGCGCCACTGACAGAATGGCAATCGCCCAACCCGTGATTCGTTTCATGGCAAACTCTCCTTTTCCCGACAAGCCAGCATGTTGGATTAATCTTACCACTTAACCGCCTCCTCCGCTAAAGAATTTCCTGCGAATATTCATAAATCACCCACTTAACGGTCGAGCCCGGGACGAAACAGATTTACTACAATAGGCCCCATGAGCGCGATACCCACCACCCCGCCGTCCGGTTTCCGGGATTTCCTTCCTGATTCCTGCGCCCTGCGCGGCCGCGTCATCGAGACCATCACCCGCGTCTACCGCTCCTACGGATTCTCCCCTATCGACACCCCCTCCGTCGAAGACCTCGCCGTGCTCATGGGCAAGGCCGGCGGCGAGAACGAGAAACTCATCTTCAAGATCATGAAGCGCGGCGAGAAGCTCGACCTCTCGCAAGGCGCCGGCGAGCTCGCGGACATGGGCCTGCGTTTCGACCTCACCTTGCCCCTGGCCCGCTACTACAGCCGCCACCGCGGCGTCCTGCCCACCCCCTTCAAGGCTTTCCATATTGGCCCGGTCTGGCGCGCCGAGCGCGCCCAGAAAGGCCGCTACCGCGAGTTCATCCAGTGCGACGCGGACATCCTCGGCTCGGAGAGCGTCCATTGCGAAATCGAGGTCATCTCCGCGGTCATGTCCGTGTTCAAAGAGCTGACGCTCAGCGCCCCCACCGTGGTCCTCAACGACCGCCGGCTACTCTTTGCTCTCTGCGACCAATGGCACATACCCGAGGATAAGCGTGGCGCGCTCTTCATCGCCATGGACAAGCTCGACAAGGCCGGGCCCGAGGCCGTGCTGGCCGACATCGGCCAGCTCCTCGGCGGAAACATTCCGGAGGACCTGCGCGCCTTCGCCCAGGGTGGCGAAGCCGACCTCGAGCTCTTGCGCAAAACCGCGCCAGAGGCCATGGCCGGGTTGCTCCAGATCCGCGATTCCTTGAGAGGGCTATCCGACTCATACGGCCAGTTCATCATCTCTCCCACCTTGGTGCGCGGCCTCGACTACTACACCGGCCCGGTCTTCGAATTCCGCTTGGCCGGCTTCTCCGGCTCGGTGGGCGGCGGCGGGCGCTACGACGGCCTCACCGAAAAATTCGGCGGCCCCAGGACGCCCGCCTGCGGACTATCCATAGGATTTGAGCGCCTCATGCTCGCAATCGAGGAGGCCGGCGCGAAGCCGGCTTCCGGGCCCGACGCCTGCCTAACCGTATTCTCCGAAGAGCTCCGGCCCCAGTCCCTGCGCCTGGCCAAAGAACTGCGCGCGGCAGGCCTGCGCATAGACGTCTATCCCGGCATGGGCAAGCTCAAGGCCCAGTTCAAGTACGCCGACGGCGTCAAGGCGCGCTATGCCTTGGTGCTGGGCCCGGATGAGGCCGCTGCGGGAGAGGTCAACGCCAAGGAACTCGCCACCGGAGCGGAGAAAAAGGTCTCCCTGGCCGACCTGCCGGCCCTGCTAAAGTCAAAACCCGCATAGGAGCCGATATGCCCCAGCTTTCCCTGCGGCCGCTTCCGGGCTACAAACCTTTCCCTGGCCCATTGGTCACGGTCATCATGGACGGAGTCGGCCTGGGCAAGCGCGACGAGTCGGACGGCGTATTCTTGGCCTACAAGCCCACCATCGACTCCCTCATTAAGGAAGGGTTTTTCGCCAAGCTCAAGGCCCACGGCAAAGCCGTAGGCCTGCCCTCGGACGAAGACATGGGCAACTCCGAGGTCGGCCATAACGCCTTGGGCTGCGGCCGGGTTTTGGCCCAGGGCGCCCAGCTCGTCAACGATGCCGTGGCCTCGGGCCATATCTTCTCCGGCAAGGCCTGGGCCGAGATCGCCGCCCGCGCCCGGGCCGGCGGCACGGTCCACTTCATCGGCCTGCTCTCCGACGGCAACGTCCATTCCAACGTCGCGCACCTCTACGCCATGCTCGACCGCTGCGCCGAAGGCGGAATGAAGAAGGTGCGCGTGCACCCCCTGCTCGACGGCCGTGACGTGGGCGAAAAGAGCGCCCTGGACTACGTGCTCCCCTTGGAAAAGAAGCTGGCCGAGCTTTGCGCCTCGGGCCGGGACTACCGCGCGGCCTCGGGCGGCGGGCGCATGGTCACCACCATGGACCGCTACGGCGCCAATTGGGCGGTGGTGGAGAAAGGCTGGCAGGCCCATGTGCTGGGCATCGGCCGGCAGTTCGCGTCCGTCTCCGAGGCGGTCAAGACCTATTACGCCGAGGACCCCAAGATCACCGACCAGTACCTGGACAGCTTCGTCATCGCCCAGAACGGCAAGCCCGTGGGGACCATCCAAGACGGCGACGCCGTGGTCTTCTTCAATTACCGCGGCGACCGCGCCATCGAGATCTCCCGCGCCTTCGAGGAAGAGGGCTTCAAGGAATTCGACCGCAGGCGCGTCCCCCGGGCTTTCTACGCCGGCCTCATGCAGTACGACGGGGAAGCCCGCATCCCCAAGAACTTCCTGGTGGAACCCCCGGCCATAGACAAGGTCCTGGGCGAATACCTTTGCGCCGCGGGCGTGCCCTCGTTCGCCGTGTCCGAGACCCAGAAGTTCGGGCATGTCACCTATTTCTGGAACGGCAACAACTCCGGCTACATAGACGAGGCGTTGGAGCAATACTTGGAAATCCCTTCCGACAACATCCGATTCGACCTCAAGCCCTGGATGAAGGCCGCGGAGATAACAGACGCGGTGGTAGCTGCGGTGCAGGAGGGACGCCGCAAATTCATCCGCCTCAACTTCCCCAACGGCGACATGGTCGCCCACACCGGCGTGCCCGCGGCGGTGCGCGTGGCGGTGGAGTGCGTGGACCTCGGGCTCTCCCGCATCGTTTCGGCCGTAGAGAAAGCCAAGGGAGTCTTAATGGTCACGGCCGACCACGGCAACGCGGACTGCATGTGGACGGAGAAGAACGGCAAACGTTCTCCGCACGTGGCCCACACCCTCAACCCCGTGCCCTTCATCGTCAAGAACTATTCCGGGGCCGAGCAATGGATGCTCTCAGACCTCCAAGCCCCGGGCTTAAGCAATGTGGCGGCCTCCATCTGCAACCTGCTGGGCTACGAGGCGCCGGAAGGCTACGACCCGTCCCTAGTGACCCTGCGGTAGGCCGCGCTGGGAAGATTGCCTTCCCCCCCTGCGTCCCGAGCGCGCAGCCAGGATATCGGCCGCGATGGAAAGTGCCGTCTCCCGTGGAGTATCCGCGCCTATGTCCAGTCCGGCCGGCGCGAAGAACACCCCTGGCCGCGGCTGAGCCTCCAGGGCGGAGAGCTCCGCCAGCAGCCGCTGAGTGCGCTGCCGCGGCCCGGTGAGGCCCACATAGGACGCGGGGCTCTTGAGCGCCCCTTGCAGGGTCTCCAGGTCCAAGGCATAGCTACAGGTCAGCACCACTACGGAAGTCTCCGGATCCGGCTGAGCGCAAGCACGCGCCTGCTCCCAACCGCCTTCGATGAGCGCGACCCGGGGCACACCCCATTCCGGCCCCTTGAGCCGGCCCGGGCGAGAGTCCGCGACAAAGACCGAGAAGCCGAGCTCGGCCAAGTGGCGGCACAAGATGGCCGCGACCGGTCCGGAGCCGAAGATCATGGCCTTGCCCATGGGGTGGACGGGGCAAAGGAAGATGCGCTGGGCCCGGCCGGCGACGGAACTTTCCACGACTTCCGGGCTTATCTCCACATAGCATTCCCGCACATCGGGCTCGTCGGCCCGATGCAGGATGCGGCGGCCCAGTTCCGGGCCCTCGATCTCTAGGCCGCAGACCACGCCCTCGTTGCGCGAAAGCGCCTCCCGGACCGCGCTCATGTGCTCGCGCAAGCGCGCGTCCACCGGCTCGAGCAGGACTTCGACGCGGCCCGGCGCACCCAGGCCGAAACCCAGGACCGGGTCATCTTCGGCCAGATCCAACGCGGCCAGCCTGGATTGGCCGGAGGCCGAGACCTCGTCAATCTCCCGGCGCAGGGCTCCTTCCAACTCCGTGACCGGTATGATCCCGTTGGCGGAAAAACCCGCGGTGGGCACGAAGACCGCCATGGTCCCGGACCGGCTGTAGGCCGAGCCGTTCAAGGTGACGAAAGTGGCCAGAACGGTATGCCCGCCCCCGGCGCCGGCCGCCGAGTCAATGGCGCGCAGAAGCTCGAGGATGTCAAGCACTTCCTGGGGCCTGATGCTATTCATCGGAGAATGGCATTCTACAATATGCGGGAGGAAAGATTGATATAATCCCTGCCCCATGGAACACACCCTCCACCTCCTGCGCTCCGGCCTCGACGTCTTCCTGCACATCGATTTCCATCTTAACCAATGGGCCAAGGCCCTGGGCCCCTGGCTCTACGGCGTCCTCTTCCTCATCATATTCAGCGAGACCGGACTTGTAGTGGCGCCCTACCTGCCGGGCGATTCGCTGCTCTTCGCCGTAGGCGCCCTGGCCGCGCATGAGGGCTCGCCCGTGAGCATCCTCTGGGTCTGGGCGCTCCTGAGCGCCGCCGCGGTCCTGGGCGACATGGCCAATTACGCGGCGGGCAAGTGGCTGGGGCCCAAGCTCTTCTCCCGCGAGGATTCCCGCGTGTTCAACCGCAAGCATCTCGACGAGGCCCATCGCTTCTTTGAGAAATACGGCGGCAAGACCGTGGTCATCGCCCGCTTCATCCCCATCATCCGAACCTTCGCTCCTTTCGTGGCCGGCATCGGTGCTATGAGCCCCGTCCGCTTCATGGTCTACAATGTGGTCGGCGGCGTGGCCTGGACTTCAACGTTCCTGCTGGCCGGCTACAAGTTCGCGGGCCTGGACGTGGTCAAGCACAATTTCCATTACGTCATCCTGGCCATCATCGTCGTCTCCTTCATCCCGCCCGTGGTAGAGGTCATCAAAGCCCGAAAAGCGTCTTGACGGGACCGCGGGGTCTTGTTAGACTAAAGCAGAGATGAGCCCCACAGCGCTTTCCACCGCCGAGCTCCGTAGCCTGGTGTCTCTCTTGGATGACGAGGATCCGAGGAACCTGGACGCCGTCCAGAAAAGAATCCTCGAAGTCGGGGCGGCGGCGCTCCCGCTGCTCGAAGATCTGCGCGAGAACGCCGGCCCGGATATCTCGTCCCGGGCGGACTCCCTGTCCCGCCAGCTTCGCTTCCAAGGCCTACGGCAAGAATTCCGCGAGCTGGCGGCCGCCCCGAGCCCGGACCTGGAGCAGGGGGCCTGGCTCATCGCCCGGTTCGGCTATCCCGGCTTGGACTGCGCAGCGTATCGCGCCCGCCTCGACGAGCTGGCCCAGCAGGTCCGGCAGGAGCTGCCGCCAGGCGCGGGTCCGGAGCCGGCCATCCAGCGCCTCAACCATCTGCTCTTCTCGGTCCTGGGCTTCCACGGAAACGAAAAGCGCTACTACGACCCGGATAACTCCTACCTGAACCGCGTCATCGACAACCGCCTCGGCATCCCGGTGAGCCTCTCGGTGCTTTATCTGCTCATCGCCCGGAGGCTGGGCCTGCCAGCCCACGGCGTAGCAGTCCCTGGACATTTCCTAGTGGGACTGCGCTTGGGCCGGGGCGTCGCCTATCTCGACGCCTACAACGGTGGCAAGCTCATGAGCCTGCCCGAGGTCCAGAAAATGTCGGAGAACGGCGGCCGCGGCTGCCGCCCCGAGCACATGGCCGCGGCTGCCGCGCGCGACATCCTTATCCGGATGCTGCGCAACCTCATCCCCATCTACCGGGAACAATCCGAGCCCGACCGTGCCGAGATGCTCTCGAACCTAGTCGACATCCTGCGCCAGGGCAGCGCCGGCAAGGTCGCGACCGCGCGGTGATGCGCGCCGCGGCGGCCCTGCTGGCGGCGCTCCTGCTGCTGCCTGCCCCGGCCCGAGCCAAGCGGGCGCTGACCCCGCCGGCGCCGGATTTCCCCCTGGACGCGGTCTGGTTCAACGCCAAGCCCCTCACCTTGGAGCGCCTGCACGACCGCCGCGTGCTTTTGGTCGCGTTCTTCAACACCGCCAACATCAATTCCATGCGGGTGCTGCCCATGCTCAAGGCCTGGCACCAGCATTATGAGCTGGGCGGGCTCATGGTGGTCGGGGTCCATACCCCGGAATACGAATTTCAAAAAAATCCAAAACTGGTACATTCCGAGCTCAAGCGCCTCGGCATCCGCTTCCCGGTCATGCTCGACGACGAGCGCCGCTACTGGCGCGCCTTGAACAACGAAGGCTGGCCCGCCTTCTACCTCATCGACGACAAGGGCCTCATCGCCTACGACCATCTCGGAGAGGGCGGCTACCGGGAGCTCGAGGACGAGATGCGCGTCGCGCTCGAAGAGGCCGGCTACAAGCTGCCGGGAGCGGTCGCCAAGCCCGCGGCCGCATCGGCCGAGAACTGCGGCGGCATGAGCCGGGAAGTGAACCTAGGGAAGAGCGGGGCCCGAACCACCAGCCTGGAGCACGCGGCCTTGACCATGACGCACGACGGGGACACCGTCTCGGCCGGCCAGTGGAGCGCCGAACCCGCCGCCCTGCGCCTGGCCCAGAAGAACGATGACCGCGCCGCCTTCCTGCGCCTCTCCTATCACGGCACGCAGGCCTTCGCCCTTTTGGGCCCGCCGCCTGCGGGACCGGGTCTCTTCTACGTGCGCCAGGACAATATGTGGCTGCATGCCGGCAACGCGGGCAAGAGCATCGTCTTCGACGATGACGGTCGCAGCTATCTGTCCGTCTCCGCTCCCGAGATCTACCATTTGACCCAGAATCCCGACGATTCAACGCACGCGTTGGTGGTCATGCCGGTCAAGGCCGGCTCGGCGGTCTACGGCTTCTCCTTCTCCGACCGCTGCCTCCACGTCGACCTGCCCTAGCCCTAAGTGCATACCCCCTCCCGAATAGTCTCCCTCGCGGTGCAGCCTCTGGACGCGGCCATGAACGAACCTTTCGTCATCGCCGGCGGCCGGGCGCTCTCGGTAAGCAACATACTCGTGCGTGTAGCCCTGGCCTCGGGTGCCGTGGGCTGGGGCGAGGGCGCGCCCCTGGCGGCCTACAACGGGGAGACCCAAGCCCAGGCCCTGCGCGGCGCCAAAACGGCAGGCGTGGCGCTCGTGGGGAAAGACGCGGCCGGCTGGCGCGCGCTCCTGGAGGATATCGAATCACGGCTGCCCCGCTGCGGAGCGGCGCGCGCCGCCCTGGGCATGGCCGTGCTCGACGCCTGGACCCGCCATGTCGGACTGCCGCTGCGCGGCCTGTTCGGGGGAGCCGAAACCTTGGTGCGCAGCGACGTCACGGTGTCTATCATGCCGCCGGAGCAGGCCGGCGCGGCCGCGCGGCGCATCAAGGCCTCCGGGGTGCGCTGCATCAAGATCAAGGTGGGGCTCGATCCCGCCGAGGACGCCGCCCGGGTGCGCGCCGTGGCCGCCGCGGCCCGCGGCGTACGCCTCATCCTCGACGCCAACCAAGGTTACGGCCCGAGAGAGTCCTTGAACCTGCTGCGCCGCCTGCGCCAAAGCGGCATCGTGCCCGCGCTATTCGAGCAGCCCGCGGCCGCGGCGGACCATGACGGCTTGGCCGAGGTCTCGCGCCGCGGCAAAGTGCCCGTGGCCGCGGATGAATCAGCGGACGGCCGCGAGGCGGTGTTGCGCCTGGCGCAACGGCGCGCGGTGCAGGTGGTAAACATCAAGTTCATGAAGGGCGGCATCCTGGAAGCCTGGGACATCGCCGCCATCGCGCGTTCGGCCGGGATCGGCCTCATGATCGGGGGCAACATCGAGTCCGGCCTCGCCATGACCGCGGCCGCGCATTTCGCCGCCGGCCTAGGTGGGTTCGCATTCGTGGACCTCGATACGCCCCTCTGGTTCGCCCGCGATCCCATGCGGGGTGGGCGCCTGGGGCCGGGAGGGGTCTACGACTTGGGTCCGGTCAAGGCCGGCATCGGCGTGCGGCCCGCGCCTTAATGAGGCCGCCCCAGGGCGATTCCCGCCGCAAGCAGCCCGAGCACGGTGACGGAAGCGCCCAACAGGCGCCATTGGTGGCCGCGCGCGAAAGCCGCGGCCAAGAAGACGACCCGCAGCAAAGGAGTCGCCATGAGCACGGCGACGCCGAGCCAAGCCAGCGTTTCGCCGCGGCCAGGACGCAGGACGGACAAGACCAGGGCCGCGGCCATTATGGCGACGCTGGCCCAGACCCCGACGCGCAACGCGGCGCCGGCAAACCGGCCCTCCTCCCTGCCCTCAGATTCAGCCGGCAATGACCCTCCTCAGCATGGCGCAGGCCATGACCAAGGTCACGGCCGCGAAGACCCGCCGCACCCCGGACTCGCTCATCCGGCGCGAGAGCGCCAAGCCGCCCTGTGTCCCGGCTACCACGCCTAGGGCCACGGTCGCGGAGATCAGGGCCGGGACATACCCCTCCCTGAGATAAACCACGGCGCTGGCCGCGGCCGTCACGCCGATCATGAAATTGCTCGTGGCGGTCGCGGCCTTCATGGGCACCCCGCAGAACAAGTGCAGGACCGGGACCTTCAGGATTCCCCCGCCCACACCGAGCAGCGCCGACAATAGCCCGGCTCCCAAGGAGGTGGACAGGGCTGTCGGCATGTTGCGCACCGAATAATGGATGGTCCGCCCCTGCGCCGGGTCGTAATAGCTCCCATCCAGCAAGCCGCCCACCGCCGGCGCGAACGCGTTCGCGCCGGCGGTGGTGCCGGCGCTCCGGCGGCGCCACAGCATGACGCTCACCGCCAGTTGCAGCGAGGCGAAAAGCCCCAGCAAGACGCGGTTCGAAACGCGATGGGCCAGCAATGCGCCGGCCAGGGCGCCCAGCACCGTGGCGGTCTCCAGGGTCATGCCCAACCGGACGTTGGCGACGCCGGCCTCCGCATTACGGGCGCCGGCGGCGCTGGAGGTGGCGATTACGGCGACCAGGCTCGCGGCCACGGCCTGATGCATGGGCACGCCGAAGCCCAGGACCAAGGCCGGAACGAGGAAGATGCCGCCGCCCAGGCCTAATAGCGCCCCTATCACGCCGGAGGCCGCGCCCGCGGCCAGGAGCAGGGCGATGCGCCAGGCTTCCTGCGGCATCACCGCGGTATACTCTCGACGCTCACTTGCAGTCCCCCGGCCTTCCTTTTCGCTTCCCGCCCTTGCGCTTGCCCCCCGCCGCTTCGCCGAGTTCCGCCTCAATCTCCTCGACCGTCGGCAGCTCCGATTTCAAAGCCGGCGGCAAGGCGCGGGTCAACTCATAAGTAGAGATGCCTATCGGCTGGTCGATACCGGCCAGGCTATACTCCGCCAGCAAACGGTCCTGACCCTGGCAAAGGATCAGGCCGATGGTCGGCTGGTCTGTGGAATGGCGCAGGCGGTCATTGATGACGTTGCAATAGAAATTCAGCTTGCCCGCGTACTCCGGTTTAAACTTCCCTTTCTTCAGCTCGATGACAACATATGCCCGCAGGCGCAGGTGATAGAAGAGCAAATCGACGTAGAAGTCATCATCGCCGACGGAAAGCTTAAACTGCCGGCCCACAAAGGCGAAGCCCTGCCCCAGCTCGATCAAGAACTTTTCCAGGTGGCGGATCAGGCCGGTTTCAAGCTCCCGCTCCTGGAATGGCTCGGCAAGCGTGAGAAAATCGAAGATGTACGGATCTTTCAGGGCCTGCCGCACGAGGTCCGATTGTGGGGCCGGCAAACGCTGCTCGAAGTTGGCCACGGCCTTGCCCTGGCGCAAGTGAGCCTGGGCGTCGATCATGATGTCTAGGATGTTCCGACTCCAGCCGTTGACGAGCGTTTGCTCCATATACCAGCGGCGGGCACTGGTTTCATCGATCTTTTCAATGAGAAGGGCATGGTGTCCCCACGGAATCGACCAGAGAAGGCAGTCTTGCAAAAGTGCCACAGGCTGTGGCACTTTTGGCGCGTCGGGCAATTGTGCCGCAGCTTGCGGCACAATTGCGTCAGGGCTTGGATAAGCCCGGTAGAACGCCAGCATTCGTTTGATATTTCTCTCGGAAAACCCCTTGATCTCTGGAAGCTCATTATGGAGCTCGCGGGCCAACCGCGGAATAACGCCGGCGCCCCAGCCTTCGCGCCCTTGGCGATCGTGAATGATCTGGCCGATGTCCCAGTACAGGCGAATGAGCTCGGCATTGACCGCAACCACGGCACGGGTCTGCGCCGCCTGGATACGATTCTTGACCTCGGTCAAAAGGGCGGAAAATCCCGGCCGCACGAGCGCCTTAGCTTCGATTCGCCTACCAGCCATAACCCACCCTCCTTAGGTTCTCCCGGATGGCCTTCTCCAGCTTGGCCGACTCCTCGAAGCCAAGGTTGGCCCCGTTGCCGCTCTTCTTTTCAGCGCCCTTGCCTCGCGCCATATCAAGCTCTCTGATACTTAGAATCCTTGGCTTGCTCGATTTCATCCCGTGTAAAGAGCCACGACGCCCCGCCCGCCTTCATCCAAGGCTTGACCCGCCCCTGCTGCATCCAGGAATAAAGGGTCTGCCGCGTGACCTTCAGAAGGTCGCAGGCTTGAGGCGTGGTCAGCACTTCCTCAGGGGAAATCATCTTAGGGCTCATGATGTTACCATAAGACCAAAAATCTACAGCGCTGTCAAAAAAGCGAAAAGCGCGACTGGAGCCTTTGTTCGAGGACTATCTGCCGGCGGCCAAGCCGGGCTGACCGGCCAGCCGCCGCGCCAGGCGCTCCTGGGCCCGCCATTGCCCATAGAGGACCCCTGCCGCGGCCATGCGCGCCAGGTCCGCTCCGAAGCGTTCCGGCATCACAGCTCTGGGCAGCGCCGCGTACCTGGTCTGCGGCAAAGGCACGAATGAATGGGCGTGGATCCGCGCGCCCATGGCGACCAGACGCCGCATCAGGACCACTGTACGCTCCAGGTCCGATCCCGTCTCGCCGGGCAGCCCGAAGATGAAGTCCACGTTGGCCTTGAAGCCCGCCTTGGCCGTAGCCTTCACGGCCGAGAGTATGTCGGCCACGCTGTGGCCCCGTCCAGCCGCGTCAAGCACGCGCTGGCTGCCGGATTGCGCGCCGATGACGAGGTTGTCGTTGGTCGCGTATTCGCGGACCAGCCGCAGGGCCGCGGGGCTGACATGGTCTGGCCTGACCTCGGACGGCATGGTGCCGAAGAAGATGCGGCCCGCCGGGCCCTGGGCTTGGCGCACCATCACCAGAAGTTCCCGCACCGCGGCCAGCTCGATCGTCCTGCCGTCAGGCGAGCCGTAAGAGAAAGCGTCCGGCGAGATGAACCGGACATCGAACAAGCCCCGCCGGGCCATGACGCCCGCCCAATGGGCGACCGCCTTAGGGCCGCGGTGCCGCGGCCGGCGGCCAAAGAGCTGGGAGGTCTGGCAGAAAGCGCAGGCGTAGGGGCAGCCGCGGGTGATCTCGATGGGGCCGAAGAGACCGCGCCCGGGCGCGAAAGGCGGCAGGCGGTCCAGGTCCACGGGAGGGCGCGCCGCAGTCTTCCGGCAGCGGCCGCGGGCGTCGAACGCGCTCGCGCCCGCCACGCCCCTGGCATCCGCGCCCGCCTCCAAGCGCGCGATGACCTCGACAAAGGCCTCCTCCCCCTCTCCGCGGACCACGAGGTCGAAGCCCAGGCGCAGGACCCCTTCCGGGTCCGCGCTCGGATGCGGCCCGCCAGCCACCCAGAAAAGGCGGTCCGTAAACGCCTCACGCAGTCGAGCAACCAGCGTCGCGACGCTGCCAAGCTGGGGCGTGGCGAACGAGAATCCGATCACGACGCGGTCATGGCGGCGCAAGGCCGTCCGGACGGCCCGGCGCAGACCCGCGGGGTCCTTGGGCCGATAGAGGGGAAGCCGCGGGAAGGCGCCGGCCTGCTCCAAAGCGCCGGCCAAGGGGTTGAAGCTAAACCGGTTCGGCTTCGCGTAATAGAAAATCAGCGCCAGCTTCATGAGGGGATATGTTATCACTCCGCGCGAGGTTTCCGAAGCAAAAATATGGTATCCTCACTTGCTTTTTCCAACACAAGAGATTAAGGAGCCCATCATGAAACGCTTTACCTCCTTGTTGGCCTTAGCCGCACTGAGCTTGGGCGCCGCCTTCGCTGCGGCGCAGGCAAACGACTCCGCCAAACCCGCTCCAGAAGCCGCCGCAACCGGGCTTTCACACGACGACGTTAAGAAGGTCCTGGACGCGCACCCTGAACTTATCCTCGACGTCCTGCGCAGCAATAAGAAGGATTTCTTCGAGATCGTGCAACAGGCCGCCCAGGAAGAGCGCGGGCGCCAGCAGAGGGAGCAGCAGGAATCCGAGGCCAAGGACATCGACGAGCATATCAAGAACCCCTATCTTCCCGTGATCACCAAGAAGTCCCACGCGCGCGGCAACGCCAAGGCGAAATACACCCTCGTCGAGTACTCTGATTTCCAGTGCCCCTACTGCACCCGGGGCTACCAGACGGTCGAGACCCTGCGCAAGAAATACGGCAATGACATGCGCGAGGTCTTCAAGAACAAGCCCTTGCCCATGCACCCGCAGGCCATGCCCGCGGCGCAGTGGTTCGAAGCCGCGAGGCTGCAGTCGCCAGACAAGGCCTGGGCTTTCCACGACATACTTTTCCAGAACCAGGACAAGCTGGGCGAGCCCTTCTATAGAGAGACCGCCAAGGTCCTCGGCCTGGACGCGGACAAGCTGGCCACGGACGCCGCCAGCCAGGCCGTCAAGGACGCGATCGCCGCGGACATCAAGGAAGCAGAGGGCTTCAAGTTCGATGGCACGCCCGGCTTCCTGCTCAACGGCGTGCCCATCCGCGGAGCGTACCCCGTGGAGCACTTCGACGGAATCATTCAGAAGCTCAAGGACGCGAAGAAGTAGATTTTTTGCGCCGTCCGCGGGCCGTCCCCGTCGGTTCTTAGCTTTGCCATGCCCGAACTTCCCGAGGTAGAGACGGTGCGCCGCGCCTTGGATCGCCGCGTGCGCGGCCGGGTGATCACCGCTTACCGGGTGGGCCGGCCCGCTTTCAACCGCCCAATACCGACGCGCGCGCTGAGCCGCCTGAAAGGCTCACGCATCGAGTCCGTGGAACGCCGCGGCAAGTACCTCATCCTGCGTCTCTCCCGCGGCTGGGACCTGGTCTGCCACCTGGGCATGAGCGGAAGCATCTCCTTCGACTCCGTAGAAGAAAATCATGTGCGGTTCCGTTTCACGGCTGGAGGCCGCATCGTGAAGATGCATGATCCCAGGCGCTTCGGCCGGGTCGGCTGCGCTTTGCCCAAACTGGGTCCGGAGCCGCTGTCGGCGGGATTCAACGCGGACTACCTCCTCGGCGCATTGCGCGGCCGAAGCGCAGCGGTCAAGGCCTGCCTGCTCGACCAGGCGGTCGTGGCCGGAGTCGGCAACATCTATGCCACCGAGGCGCTTTACCATGCCGGCATCCGGCCCCAGCGCCGGGCCGGCGCGGTCTCGCGCGCCGAGGCCGCGCGGCTCTGCGTCGAGGTCAAGCAAGTCCTGCGCCGCGCCATCCGCATGGGCGGCACGACGTTGCAGGACCAGGCCTTTAAGGACCCAGAGGGCAGGCCTGGGCGCTTTTCCTTGCGCACCGCGGTCTACGGCCGCAAGCTCGGGGCGTGCGGCCACGAGCTCAAGGCCACGAACCGGCCAATCTCCGGCCGCACCAGCCTTTACTGCCCGGTCTGCCAGCGTTGAGGGCGAGGTATAATGAAAATAGAGGCGGCTTACTTATGCTGGCCATAAGAGTCCACGAGTTCGGCGGGCCGGAAGTGATGCGCTTGGAGGAAGTCCCGGAACCGACGCCGGGACCCGGCCAGATTGCATTATCGGTCAAAGCCGCAGGCGTTAATCCCGTGGACACCTACCTGCGCGCCGGGACGCATTACCGTCCCGAATTGCCCTTCACCCCCGGTCGCGACGCGGCGGGGATCGTCGCCGCAATCGGCGCCGGCATTTCAAACTTCAAGCCCGGCGACCGGGTCTACATCTCGGGCTCGGTAAGCGGCGCCTACGCGGAGGCGGCGCTTTGCAACGAGGCCGACGCCCATCCTCTGCCTAACGGCGTCAGCTTCGAGCAAGGCGCGGCCTTGGGAGTGCCCTACGCCACGGCCCATCGCGCCCTCTTCGGCAAGGCCCGGGCCGTCCGCGGCGAGACCGTGCTGGTCCATGGCGCCAGCGGCGGGGTCGGCATCGCCGCCGTGCAGTTGGCATTGGCCGCTGGCTTAAAAGTTCTGGGCACCGCCGGCTCGCCGCGCGGCCGCGAACTGCTGGCCCGGCAGGGCGCCGTCCAGATATTCGACCATCGGCAAAGCGGCTACGCCCAGCGCATCCTGGAGGCGACCGGGGGCCGGGGCGTTGACGTGATCCTGGAGATGCTGGCCAACGTCAACCTGGCGACAGACTTGTCCTTGGCCGCCAAGTTCGGTCGCGTCGTAGTCATCGGCTCTCGGGGTGTCACACAAGTCGACCCCAGAGACGCCATGACCAAGGATATTTCCGTCATGGGAATGGTGGTGATGAACACACCTGCCGAGGAGCTTCGCCGAATCCATGAGGAACTCCAGGCCGGGCTACTGAAAGGGACTCTGCGGCCGGTCATCTCACGGTCTTTGCCTCTGCGCGAGGCGGCCGAAGCGCACCGAGCCGTGATGGCTCCGGGCGCGGCCGGCAAGATCGTCCTTATCCCCGGCTAGGCCCGGAAAGCGCGAAAAGATATATACTATCGCCATGCGATTGGTCTGCATTTTTTGGAGCCCAAAGAAGGCCTGAACATGGAAAACACCCCCGCTACCCCCGGCAAGCCCCGGACCTGGAACTTCCACTTCACTTTTTCCTGGGACGGTCCCGGATTACCAGACCGCGCCCAAGTCCTTGAATTCGCCCACTCCTTAAACCGCCGGGATCTCGCGATCGTAGGCGGGGCGCTCTTGTTCGTCTTCGTCCTCGAGCCGTTGCTCCTGTTCTGGCTGTTCAGTTCCTCGCTCAAGAGCCAGCTCCAATCCTACGGCGCGGCCATGTCCACCTCCCTTTCCGGCCAGATCCAATCGGAGGTCGGCCCGGCGCTCAAGGAAGCCCTCTCCCAGCAGCAGCAGCGCGTCATAACGCCCCTTAACGCCTCGGACCCCACGGCGCTGGTGCTCCCATCGTCGACGCCGCCGCCTCCTGCTCCAGCGACCAAAAATAGGCGCTGAACAGCGTCCCATCACGTAAAAGGAGCCCCCATGGCCAAGAAAAAGGCAGTTGCCAAGACCCTGACCTACACCCGCGCCAACGGCTACGAGAAGCTGCCGCCGGCGGAACTCAAGAAGCTCGAAGCCCTCTGCGCCTCTTACCTGGCCTTCCTCGGCGCCGCCAAGACCGAGCGCGAGGCGCACGACGATGCGGTCAAGCTGCTTCTGGCCGCTGGATTCCAAAACCTCGATTCCCTCATCCTTAAAAAGACCGCCCTCAAGCCGGGCGACAAAGTCTATCGCAGCTGCGCGGGCAAGACCCTCCTGGCCGCGATCCTGGGCCGCCGGCCGCTGGAGCAGGGCCTGCACATCGTAGGCGGACACACCGACAGCCCCCGCCTCGACGTCAAGCAGAACCCTCTCTACGAAAGCGGCGAGATGGCCCTCTTGGACACCCACTACTACGGCGGCATCAAAAAGTACCAATGGGTGGCCATGCCCTTGGCCCTGCACGGCGTCTTCATCAAGCCCGACGGCAAGAAGATCACGATCACCATCGGCGAGGAACCCGGCGACCCGGTCTTCTGCATCACGGACCTTTTGCCGCACCTCGGCCAGGACCAGATGAAGAAGAGTTTGGCCGACGGGGTCGAAGGCGAAAACCTCGACGTGCTGGTGGGCTCGGTGCCGAGCAAGAACAAGGTGGCCAAAGAAAAGATCAAGCACCGCGTCCTCGAACTCTTGCAGGAGCGCTACGGCGTTACCGAAGCGGACTTCCTCTCCGCGGAACTGGAGTTCGTGCCTGCCGGCCAACCCCGCGAGGCGGGCTTCGACCGTTCCCTGATCCTGGGCTACGGCCAGGACGACCGGGTCTGCGCCTTCGCCGCGCTCCAGGCCCTGCTCGACGTGCCCGGCACGCCTGAGTACACCTCCTGCGTGCTGCTCTGCGACAAGGAGGAGATCGGCTCCGTGGGCGCCACCGGGATGTACTCCAACTTCTTCGAGAACACGGTCAGCGAGATGCTGGGGCTCTGCGGCGGGACTTACAGCGAGCTCGTGCTCAAGCGCGGCCTCAACAACTCCTGGATGCTCTCGGCGGATGTCAACGCGGCCTTCGATCCCCTCTTCGCGGGAGTCTCCGAGAAGAAGAACGCCGCCCTCCTCAACCAAGGGACCTGCCTGACCAAGTTCACCGGCTCCCGGGGGAAATCCGGGGCCAGCGACGCCAACGCCGAGTTCGTCGCGCAGGTGCGGCGCATCTTCGCGCGCGCCGGAGTCGCCTGGCAGGCGGGAGAGCTGGGCAAGGTGGACCAGGGCGGAGGCGGCACCATCGCCTATCTCATGGCCCGCTACGGAATGGAGGTCCTCGACTGCGGGGTGGCGCTCTTGTCCATGCACGCCCCCTGGGAAGTCGCGGGCAAATTCGACGTGTACATGACCTACAAGGGCTACCTCGCCTTCCTTAAAGACGGCCGGGGCCAAGCCTAAGACCCATGGCCGATCTTTACCCCCTGGCCGGCCGCAAGCGGCATCCCAGCGACCTGGTGGTGCCCGTGGGCGGCCTACGCCTGGGCGGGCCCGGCGGCTTGGTGGTCATCGCGGGGCCCTGCGCGGTGGAAGGGGAGGCCGCATTCCTGCGCACCGCCCGCGCGCTCAAGGCCGCGGGCGCGCACATGCTGCGCGGCGGCGCGTTCAAGCCCAGGACCTCGCCTTACAGCTACCAGGGCCTCGGCCGGGCCGGACTGCGCATCCTCGCCGCGGCGCGGCGCGAGACCGGCCTGCCCGTGGTCAGCGAAGTACTCGACCCTCGAGAAGTCGACGCTGTCGCCCGGGTCGCGGACGTGCTCCAGGTGGGCGCGCGCAACATGCAGAACTACCCGCTCCTCCGGGAGCTGGGCCGGGCCGGAAAGCCGGTCCTGCTCAAACGGGGGCTCAGCGCCACGATGGAGGAATGGCTTCTCTCCGCGGAGCACGTCCTCGCCTCTGGCAACGGCCAGGTCATCCTCTGCGAGCGCGGCCAGCGCCTCATCGGCGAACCGGAACGCTGCGGCTTGGACGCGGGCGCCATCCCCCTGGCCCGGCGGCTTTGCCGCCTGCCGGTCTTCGTGGACCCCAGCCATGCCGCGCGCAGCCGCGACTTGGTCGCCCCCCTGGCGCGCGCCGCGGCCGCGGCCGGCGCCCAAGGCCTCATGATCGAGGTGCACGAGCGGCCGAGCGCCGCGCTCTCAGACGGGCGGCAGGCACTCTCCCTCTTGCAGTTCCGCGGCCTCATGGCCGAACTCTCCCGCCTCATGGCCGCTCTCGGGACAGGGCTGGCTCAGCCGCAGATCTGATGAAGCAAGCCGTTCTTGCCGGCCGCCCCTTACGCGGCACGCTCCGGGTCCCCGGCGACAAATCCATCGCGCACCGGGCTTTGCTCCTGGCCGCCATGGCGCCAGGAATCTCGTCCGTGAGCGGAGTCCCCGATTCCCTCGACGTGCGCGCCACGCTTGATTGTTTAAAACGCTTGGGCGTGGGGCTCAGCCGCCGCGGCTCGACCGTCCGGGTCGCGGGACGGGGCCGGCGCGGCTTCCTCCAACCCCGCGGCGTTCTGGACGCCGGCGGTTCCGGGACCACGGCTCGCTTGCTCATGGGCCTTCTGGCCGGCCAGCCCTTCCCGGCTCGCTTGACCGGGGACTCTTACCTGCGCCGCCGTCCCATGGACCGAGTCGCCGGACTCCTGCGCCGCATGGGCGCTGGGATTGGTCTGCGCGGCGACCACCTGCCCGCTACGATCGACGGCGCGGCCTTGCACGGAGCCCGCTGCGCAAGCCCGGTGCCCAGCGCCCAGATCAAGAGCGCGGTCATCATCGCGGGCCTGCTCGCGAAAGGCGAGACCTCCATCACCGAGCCCGCCTTGAGCCGCGACCACACGGAACGGCTGTTGCCGCTCTTCGGAGCGCGCCTACGGCGGCGCGGGCTGACCGTGACGGTCACGGGCCAAGCACGCCTGCGGCCGGCGCGCCTGACCGTGCCCGGCGACGCCTCCTCCGCCGCGTTCTGGGTCGTAGCCGCGACCTTGGTCCCGGGCAGCCGCCTGCGCCTGGCAGCAGTAGGCTGCAACCCCACGCGGTCGGGATTCTTACGGGTGCTGGAGCGCATGGGCGCCCGCATCGAAATGTCCCGCCCCAGAGGCGGCCCGGAACCGGTCTGCGACCTCGTGATCCAGCCGGCAGCCTTGTCCGCGGCCGATATCGGCCGCGCGGAGGTCCCGGCTCTCATCGATGAGATTCCCATCCTAGCCCTGGCCGCGAGCCAGGCCCGGGGCCTGAGCCGATTCCGGGGCGTATCAGAGCTGCGCCACAAGGAAAGCGACCGCTTGACGGGCACGGTCAGGCTGCTGCGCTGTTTCGGGGCCAAAGCCTGGGCCGACGGCGACGACCTCGTCATCGCCGGGCCCGCGCGCCTGCGCGGGGCGCGCTTCGACCCTGAAGGGGACCATCGCCTCGCCATGGCCACCGCCGTCGCGGGACTCGCCGCCCAAGGCCGCACCGTGGTGCTGGGCGCCGAGTATGCCGCGGCATCCTATCCCGGATTCTGGAAAGAGTTCCAGCGGCTCTCAAATATTCCATAATAGCCCCATGCGCCGAGACCCCGTGAAGCTGGCCCTCTTGGGGCACCCGGTGGCGCATTCCCTTTCCCCGCGCCTCATGACGCACCTGGCCCGCCTCACCAAGCGCCGCATCGTCTACCGCGCCTGCGACGTCAAGCCCGAGCACTTGAGCCGCGCCGTGGAGCTCATCCGCTGCACCGGGATGCGCGGCGGCAACATCACCATCCCGCACAAGGTCGCAGTGGCGGGCCTGCTCGACGGGCTCACCCCCGAGGCGAAGCTGGCCGGAGCGGTCAACGCCGTGCGCTGCTCCAACGGCCGGCTCTGGGGACACAACACGGACATGGCGGGCTTCGCGGACGCCCTGCGCGAAGCGCGGTTCCGGATCAAAGGCCGCGACGCTCTGATATTCGGAGCCGGAGGAGGCGCCCGGGCCGTGGCCGCCGCCTTAGGCCGCCTGCGTGCCCGGCGCGTGAGCATCGCAGCGCGCCGCCCGGAGGCGGCCCGGGCCCTGGCCCGCGCCATGGCCGCGTCATTTCCCGGCACCGTGTTCGCCGCCGCGGAAGCGGCGGCGGCGGACCTCGCGGTCAACGCCACGCCGCTGGGTCTGGCGGGCTTTCCGGACCGTTCCCCGGCGCCCGCGGACTGGGCCGGCTGCGGCTTGGCCTTCGACCTGGTTTACGGCCGCTGTAGCGCCTTCCAGCGCCAAGCCCAACGCCTGGGCGCGACCGCCCTGGACGGAAGCGCCATGCTCGTCTTCCAGGCCTTGCGTTCCTGGGAGTTCTGGTTCGGCCCCCTGGGCGCGCCGCGGCGCGCCGCCCTGAAGGAGCGCCTGCTGGAGAAACTGCCATGCGCCTGAGGTATCTGAGCGCGGGAGAGTCCCACGGCCCGGCCTTGGTCGGCATACTGGAAGGCATGCCGGCGGGCTTGGCGCTGTCGGCGGACTACATCCGGCGCGAGCTGGCCCGCCGCCGCCTGGGCTGCGGCCGCAGCGCGCGCCAAGCCTTTGAGACGGACCAGGCGGATCTGCTCTGCGGGGTGAGGCTGGGCCGGACCTTGGGCTCGCCCATCGCCGTGCGCATCGCCAACGCGGACCAAAGCGGCGAGGATGGCCCCGCCGTCACCGTGCCGCGGCCGGGCCACGCGGACTTGGCCGGGGCCCGCAAGTACGGATTCACGGACCTGCGCGACGTGATGGAGCGCGCCAGCGCCCGGGAGACAGCGGCGCGCACGGCCCTGGGCGCCGTGGCCAAGCGCTTCCTGGAGGAATGCGGGATCTGCGTGGCCAGCCGCGTCCTTTCCATCGGTGGGGCGAGCGACCGTTCCCCCCTGCCCTGCCCGGTGGCCCGGCTCAACGCGCGCGCCGACGCCCAGCCCGCGCGCGCCAGCGACCCCGCAGCCGCCCGCCGCATGGCCGCGGCCGTGGTTCGCGCCGACCGCGCCGGCGACACCTTGGGCGGGATCTTCGAGGTCTGGGCCGACGGACTGCCGCCCGGCCTGGGCAGCTACGCGCACTGGGACCACAGGCTCGACGGCAGGCTTTCCGGCGCGCTCATGGCGCTGCAGGGCATCAAGGCCGTGGCCGTGGGCCTGGGATTCGAGGCGGCGCTCTTGCCCGGCTCGGCCGCGCTCGATCCCTATGCCTGGCGGAAAGGCCGCGTGCGCACTCTCGGCAACCGCTCCGGCGGCATCGACGGCGGCATGAGCACGGGCGAGCCCCTGCGTCTGCGCGCGGCCATGAAGCCCCTGTCTTCCTTGGCGCGGCCCTTGCCATCCGTCGACCTAGCGACCGGGCGCGCCGCGCCGGCCCCCACGCCTCGCGCGGACGTCTGCGCCGTGCCCGCGGCGGCGGTCATCGGCGAGGCCTTGGTCGCGCTGGTCCTGGCCGACGCCTTGCTGGAGAAGACCGGCGGCGATTCCATGCGGGAGATCCTGCCGCGGCTCAAGGCCTTGCGGCGGTGAACGTCTACCTGACCGGCTTCATGGGTTCAGGCAAGACCTCGGTAGGACGCCAGCTTGCCAAGCTTCTGAAACGGCCCTTCAAGGACTTGGACGAAGAAGTCGAACTCACCGCGAATCGGTCCGTGGCGGAACTCTTCGCACGAGGAGAAAGGTTCTTCCGCAAAGCCGAGTCCGCGGCCTTGGCCCGGCTCTGCGCGCAAGACGGCCTGGTGGTCGCCCTGGGAGGCGGGGCTCTTCTTTCGGCGAAGAATAAACAACTGGTGTCCAAGTCCGGCGTACTGACGGCCTTGACCTGCTCGGAGCCCGAGCTTTGGCGCAGACTGCGCCTGGAGCCGCAGAAGCGGCCCTTGCTGAGCCCGGGGCTAGACCGCGCCCGCATGCGCCGCCTGCTGGCACGCCGCCTAGGGCTGGATGGCAAAGCGGACATTTCGATCTCCGCCACGCGGCGGACGCCGGCGCAGGCGGCGGCTTTGATCGCTAAGCGGCTAAAACTCGGATGAAGCGAATCGGCCTGTTGAAGGTGGGACGCGGCTTGGCCTTGCGTCCGCGAAGCTGGAGCCAGGGGCTTTCCTCTTCGGGCAGGTTGATGTTGGTCTGCGAGCCGAAGGTCTGGCGGCGGCAAGGCCGCGGGGTGATGTCGGCCTTACGCCAGGCAGGCTTCCAGGCGGCTTTCCACCTGTTGCCCACCGGCGAGGGCGCCAAGACCTGGGCCGCCGTGTCGCATCTGTTGAGCGCAATGTTGAAGGCCGGGTTGGGCCGGGACGCCGGCTTGGTGGCTTTAGGCGGCGGGACGGTGACGGACGCGGCCGGCTTTGCCGCGGCGATCTACATGCGCGGCATTCCGTGGGTAAGCATGCCGACGACCTTGCTGGGCCAGGTGGACGGCGGCATCGGCGGAAAGACGGCCCTGGACCTGCCGGAAGGCAAAAACCTGGCAGGAGCTTTCCACCAGCCCTTAGCCGTGGTCTGCGACCTGGATTGCCTCGGCAGTCTGCCCGGGCGAGAGCGGGTGTCCGGCCTGGCCGAGGCGCTTAAGTGCGGATTGGCTTTAGACGCGGGGCTCTGGCGCTTCATGCGGGACCACTGGGTCTCGCTCTTGCTCGGCGAACCCGCAGCTTCACGGCGGGTGATCACGCGTTGCGCCGAGTTGAAGCTGGCCGTCGTGGCACGCGATGAGCGGGAGACGAGCGGTCAGCGCGAGATCTTGAATTTCGGACATACCGTGGGGCACGCCCTCGAGGCGGCGGCCGGCTTGGGGCCGTTGCGTCATGGCGAAGCGGTGATTCTGGGGATGCGGGCGGCGGTGCGGCTCTCGCGCCGTCATGCGGGGCTTGATGAGGCATCCGCGGCCGAGATCGAGGATTTCCTGGCAGGCGTGCAGGTGCCTCGGTTGGAGCTGCGCGAGGCCAAGGTGCTGACGGCCTTGCGGCGCGACAAGAAGGCGCGGCGCGGCCAGCGGCGGTTCGTGCTTCTGCGCAGGGTGGGCTGGCCCGTGCTAAAGGCGGTGCCTGAAGCAAGCGTGCGCGAGGCGGTGCGCAGCATCCTGAAGGAGCTGAGATGAATATCCTGGTCCTGCACGGCCCCAACCTGAATCTGCTGGGCGAGCGTGAGCCCGAGATCTACGGGCGCCTGACCTTGGCCCAGTTGAACGCGCGCTTACGCCGGCATGCCCGGGAGCGCGGGGCGGCTCTGCGGATATTCCAAGACAACTGCGAGGGACGGCTCATAGACCTGATCCATGCGAACCGACGCTGGGCCGATGGCATGGTGCTCAATCCGGGAGCCTACACGCACTATTCCTACGCCCTACGCGACGCGGTGACTGTAGTCCGCGTGCCGACCGTCGAGGTGCACCTCTCGGATGTGCAGAGGCGCGAGGCTTTCCGCAGGAAGTCGGTCATCGCGCCGGCGTGCGTGGCGGTGTTCAGCGGCCGGGGCGTCGATTCCTACCTGGACGCCATCGACCGGCTGTCCAAGCCGGTCAGTCCTTGATGGTCTCCGGCGCGGTGGTCCGGGCGCCGCCCATCTGCGGCGAGGCCTCCGCCCCGTAGAACATCTTCACATAGTCCTTCACCATCCGGTTGCCGCAGAAGCACGGGGCCACCGTCTTGATGGACTCCTTCATCACCCGGATCCAGCCGTGCGGCACCCCGTCCGTCCCCCGGTCGTAGAACAACGGCACGATCTTCTTCTCCAAAGCCTGGTAGATATCCTCAGCGTCGGCCGCGTCTGCGGCGTCGCCTGACCCGCGGCCGCCGGCCTCCCCGATGGCCCAGCCGTTGGCGCCGTTGTAGCCCTCCTCCCACCAGCCGTCCAAAATCGAAAGGCTCGGCACGCCGTTGACCGCGGCCTTGATGCCGCTGGTGCCGCAGGCCTCCAAAGGCGCTAGCGGATTGTTCAGCCAAAGGTCGCAGCCCTGGACGAAATAGCGGGCCACGTGCATGTCGTAGTCCTCCACGAACACGATGCGGCCGCCGAAGGCGGGGTCCTTGGACAGATGATAGATCTGCTGGATAAGCACCTTGCCCGAATCGTCCGCCGGGTGGGACTTTCCCGCGAACACGAGCTGGATCGGCTTCCAGTGGTCCAACAGCAGGCCCTGCAGGCGCGCCAAGTCGCGCAGGATCAAGGTCGCCCGCTTGTAGCCCGCGAAACGCCGGGCAAAACCGATGGTCAAGGCCTGCGGGTCCAACAGCGCCCCCTGGGTCAGTATCTGGGAAGCCTCGGCGTTGCGCGTGATCCAGCGGTCGCGCGCCCGATCGCGCAGGAGCTTGAACAGCATCTCCTTGTTGCGCATGTGCAGGTCCCACAGCTCCTCGTCCGGGATGCTCGCCACCTGGGTCCAGACCGAAGGGTCGTCCTGTTTCTCCGGCCAGTCGCGGCCCAGGCGCTTGTAGAAATTCCACCCCAGGTCCTGCTGCAGCCAGGTCGTCAGGTGCACGCCGTTGGTCACATGGCCAATAGGGACATCGTCCTCTTTCTTGTCCGGCCAAAGCTTGGCCCACATCTTCCGGGACACTATGCCATGGCGCCGGCTCACCGCGTTGCGCTGCCCGGCCATCTTCAGCGCCAGCGCTGTCATGTTCCAGCCGGCCTGGCCCGGGACCCGGCCCAGTTCCATGAACTGTTCCTGGTCCAAACCCAGCTCGGCCCAGTACTTGCTGAAGTACTCCGCCACCAGGCCCTCCGAAAACACATCGTGGCCCGCCTCGACCGGGGTATGGGTGGTAAAGACCGAACAACCGGCCACATCCCGCGCCGCGGCCGCGAAAGTCTGACCCTTAGCCACGGCCTCGCGCACCAGCTCCAGGAACATGAAGGCGGAATGCCCCTCGTTGACATGATAATGATCGGCGGGCAGGCCCAAAGCCCGCAGGAGGCGCACCCCGCCGATGCCCAGGAGTATCTCCTGGCGCAGACGCATGGTACGGTCTCCGCCGTAGAGCCGGCCGGTGATCTCCCAATCCTGTGGCGAGTTTCCCTCCACATGAGTATCCATAAGGTAGAGATGCACTCGGCCGACCACGATTTCCCAGACCGCGACCTGGAGGTTCAACGGCCCCAGGCTGAACGGCATCAGAAAATTCTTGCCGGAGGAGGCCACGACCGGACGGATGGGAGAAACATTCCAATCGATGGCCTCGTAGACATTCTGCTGCCAGCCGTCCACGCTGATACGCTGCTGCACATAGCCTTGCGGGTACATAAAGCCCACCCCGGTCAGGGGCACTCCCAGATCCGAAGCGGTCTTGCAGTGGTCGGCGGCGAGAATGCCCAGACCGCCGGAATAGAGGCGCAGGGAATTGTGCACCCCGAACTCAGCCGAGAAATAGGCGATGCGATGGCCCTTGGCCTGCGGGTACTTGCGCGCGAACCAGGTGTACTGGTCCGCCATGTACTCGTCAAAGAGGCGGATGACCGAATCGTACCGGGAGAGGAAGCCCTCGTCCTGGGCCAGGTCGTTGAGGCGGGCCGCGCTTTCCTGCAGGAGCAGGACAGGGTTATGGTAGGTGGTGCGCCAAAGGTTGCGGTCGATCTCCTTGAACAGTCCCCTGGCATCGGGATGCCAGCACCACCAAAGATTGTAGACGAGGTCTTTCAGGCGCGCCAGGCGCTCCGGCACCTTCGACTTCTCGATGGGGTCTGCCATAAGTCGGAATTCTACCAAAAATGCGGAGGCGCCCCCGCTTAGGATATAATGGTTGCCGCGATGGCGATGCTGAACTTTGAACAGAACCTGGAACTGAACTGCCTGGAGGCACGGGCCAGGAAGGTCGCGCTCGACTCGAAGCCCACCCAGCTCATGGCCATCCTTACCCGGGCCTGCAACTTGCGCTGCATCATGTGCCCCCGGATCAAGTACGACCGGACGGCCCTGGCGTTAGAGCAGGCCCGGAAGATCGCGGCCGCTTTCCCTTGGCTCAAGTGGATCAACTGGCAGGGCGGCGAGGTCTTCCTGGTGGACTATTTCGCGGAGCTCTTCTCGGAGGCGGCGCGGCATCCCCATCTTAAGCAGCACATCATCACCAACGGCTTGCTCATCGACCGGCGTTGGGCCGAACTCTTTTCCCGGAGCAAGGTCGACCTGCTGATCTCGATCGACGCGGTGACGAAGGCGCTGTATGAATCCATACGCCTGGGCGCGTCATTCGACGATCTCTTGCGGAGTCTGGAATTGATCGACAGGTTCAGGGGCAAGGCTGAAAACCGGCTGGAACTCAGCGTCGTGGTGATGCGGCGGAATTTCAGGACTCTGGAAGCATTCCCCGATTTCTGTAGGCGCTATCGCTTCACCAGCCTGCGCTTCAATTACCTCGCCACCGATACGCTGCCGGGAGAGGATATCATCATCCGGCCGGATGCTGAGGCGTGCGCGTATCTGCGGGAGGAGATCCCCCGTATCCGGGACCGCTGCCGGGAATACAATATCGAATTCGACTGCATGTTCTCATCGCGGGTGGATCTGGAGCCGGCCGCGGGCAACCGCGCCGCGATCGCGGCCGGGGGAGCGGATTTCGCCACCACCTGCCCTTATCCTTGGACGAGGATTTTTGTCGATTCGGACGGAGATATCCGGCCGGGCTGCGAATGCACCAAGTCCCTCGGCAACCTCAAGAGTGAGACGCTGGATGAAGCCTGGAACAGCGCGACCATGCGTTCGTACCGGACCCTTCTCGCCGGCGGCAGGATGCGGGAGATATGCTCCCAACAATGCCTGCTCGCCCAGGACCTCAACGGCTAAAGCGGCCGCGGCACGGGCAGGGCCTCGGGCAAGGCAGCGAAGAACTCCAGCAGTTGCCTGCGCATCAGCCGCACGTCCATAGTGCGGCACAAGGCGATCCGTAGTCCCTTGGCCCCGGGCAGGCCTGCCGCGTACCAGGCACCGATGCGGCGGAAGTTCAAAGCCGCCCGGCGCTCGCCCTGAAATTGGACCTCCAGGTCGAAATGCTCCAGGACCGCGGCGCAGCGCGCTGCGGCGTCCGGCGCCGGCGGCTGGCCGCCGCAGCCAGCCAACGCCCTCTCCGCCTCCCGATAAAGCCACGGGTTGCCCAGCCCCCCCCGCCCGACCATGACGCCGTGGCAGCCGCTCTCCTGCTTGAGCCGCAAGGCATCGGCCGGGGCGCGCACGTCTCCGTTGCCGATGACCGGGACGGCGACGGCTTGGCGGACCAAGGCCACGGCGCCGTAGTCGGCAAGTCCGCTATAGCCTTGCTTCTGAGTGCGTCCATGCACCGTGATGGCGTCGAAGCCCTGGGCCTCGGCGCGTCGCCCCAACTCCACGGCTTCGACGCCGCTCTCGTCAGTGAATCCTATACGCGTCTTGACCGTCAGCGGCAGCTTGATCGCCCGGCGCATGGCCGCGAATATGCGCTCAGCCAAATCCGGGGCCTGGAGCAGGGCCGCGCCCTCGCCGTTGCGGACCACTTTCTTGACCGGGCAGCCGCAGTTCAAGTCGATGAGGTCGAAACCCATGTCCGCAAGCATGGCTGCCGCCTCCGCCAGCTTGGCCGGATCCTTGCCCAGGAGTTGGGCACCCAAGGGCCGATCCTCCGGCGTGGTCTTAAGGACCTCCAAAGTCTTGCGGCTGCCGTGCAGCAAAGACTGCGCGGAGATCATCTCCGTGAACGCGAAACCCAAGCCCCGTCGCCGCGACACCAGCCGGAAAGGCAGATCCGAGCAGTCGGCCATGGGAGACTGCATGACCTGGGAGCCGAGCGTCAGTCCGCCTATCTTGAGCAATCCAACTCCAGGAAGGCCAGCCCCGCCGGGACCTTGGGGTAGAAGTATGTGGTCTTGGGCGGCAAGAGCAGGAGAAATAATGTCGTAGGGCGGACAGAGGACCGCGCCTAAAGCCCGCGTTTGGAAGCGCCAGCCGCGGAAAGGAATGATATCGGGCATGCTGTCATGGTGTCGCATTTTCAGGGCGCTTGTCAACGGCGGAGAGCACCCCCAATCCTCAAACCAGGAGGATTGGGGACAAACCTAAATCCTCAACGAAGCCCTGAATGATGCGCGTGAGGAGCCTGCAAGGCTCCGAGCGCGCCACCGGACGCCGCGAAGCGGCGGCCGGCAGTGCCCCAACCGGCTTGCCACCGGCCT
>CAIRTQ010000025.1 GCA_903881545.1 uncultured Elusimicrobia bacterium | reverse complement strand
GTTATAATGTGCCAAGGGGAATCCTCCGTCGTAGAATGTTTCCTGAACAGCTTCATTCTACAATTGGCGAAGGGTTCCCTGTCGTTTTTCCCCGGACAGGAGTGTGTGACTATTGTAGTTTTATGATAGCGCCGTTGTCATGCCGCGGCCTGCGCTTTTTCTGTCTGGCTGTTCATGGTTATGCTGCCTCCTTTGTCCGGTCCTCATATTATGGCGCCGGAGAGGCCGGCTGGTTTTGACTTGAATCAAGGCCGGGCGGGACGCGGCTTACTATAATGGGAGCATGGGCGCCCTAAGCCGGCGTTTGGAGCGCGAGTCGAAGACGCTGGCGGCCATGCTGCGCATGTACTGCGCCTCCCGCCATGGCGGGCGAGAGCTCTGCACCGAGTGCGCCGGCCTGCTGGCCTATGCCCGCAAGCGCCTGGCGGCCTGCCCATTCGGCGCGCGGAAGCCGGCCTGCTCGCGCTGTGCGGTCCAGTGTTATGAGGCCGGCCGCCGCGCCGGAATACGGGAGGTGATGCGCTTTGCCGGGCCGCGTCTGCCGGCGCGGCATCCCTACCTGGCCCTGCGGCACCTCTGGGACGGCTGGCGCGGCGCGCCATGATTCGTCGCCTCGGCGGCAGCGCCTACATTTAGTATCATTCAATCCGGTTCATCTCATCGAGAGATCCTAAGCGTTCGGAGGGATATCCAGTGACCAAAGCGCCCATCAAAGCCATCCTGACCGACTCCCACTTCTGGCTGCCCCTCGTCGTCCTCCTTCTGGGCGCAGGCCTGCTTCTCTTCATCAGCTGACGCCATGGACAAGCAAACCTCGACCCGGCTCTCCGCCCGCTCTTTGCACGGCCTCGGCGTGGTCTGCGGCCTCGCCGCCGGCGCCTGGCTCGGCGCCGCCGAAGCCCCCACCAAGCTCGTCACAATGGGCTTCTCGCCCTTCCTGATATCCCTCGGCATGGTCTCTGGCGTCTTCGTGGCGCGCTGGACCGTCCCCATGATACTCAAGGGTACTGGCTACATCGTGCTCGACTTCAAGGAGAAGATGCACCTCTTGGTCTGGGCCGTGCTGGCCGGCATGCTCTGGGCCATCGCCAACACTTTGACCGTCTTCGCCATCCGCGACGTCGGACTCTCCATCGCCTTCCCCTTGTGGAACACCAATAGCCTTGTCGGCCTGTTCTGGGGCTGGCTCTTGTTCAACGAGCTGCGCGGCAGCCCGGCCAAGGTCTGGACCAAGGTCTTGGGCGGCGCCGCGGCCATTGTCGCGGGAGCCTGCCTCCTTTCCTACGCCACGACCCACCATTCTGCGGTCGTGGCGCAGCGCGCTTCCCTGGGCATCATGGCGGCGCTGGGCGCGGGTGTGCTTTGGGGCACCATGTACATCCCCTACCGCAAGGCCTACATCAGCGGCATGAACCCGCTCTCCTTCGTCACCGTGTTCACCTTCGGCGAGCTGGGCACCACGCTGCTTTTGGCGCTGATCTTCAATGGCGGCTCGCACAACCTGCTGGCCGAGCTGGGCCGGGCCAAGCCCGCCCTGTTCTGGCTGTTCCTGGGCGGGTTCTGCTGGGTGCTGGGCGACCTGTTCCAGCAATACGCGGCCAAGTACCTCGGCATAGGCCGCGGCATACCCCTTTCCAACACCAACCAGCTCTGGGGCCTGGTGTGGGGGGCGATGGTCTTCGGCGAGCTGGCTGGGCAGGGCCTGGCCACCAAGCTCTTGGTGGCGGCTGGCTCGCTGGTCATGATCTGCGGCGCCACGGCCATCAGTTTTGCCGATGTCCCGGAGACCGAGCAGGCCTCCTGGAAGCGGGCCATGGAGCGCGAATGTGTCCGCTACGGCCTGGACCCGGTGCGGGTCGAGGCTAACTTCCACGGCGACGACCAGCTTATGGACTCAGGCTCCCGCCATTGGTGGGAGTGGCTGGTGGTGGCCGCGGCCGTGGGCGTGTTCGTCTGGCTCGCCGCGAGCGCGGATATCCCGCACCTCGCCGTTAACAGACCGTGGCTCGCCCTTCTGAGTACCCTGACTCTGCTGTTCTTGGTCTACAGCGGGCGCCGGCTTTGGAAGCTGACGAAGTTCACCTGAAGCGGGCCTAGCCGATCTCGGAGAGCCGCACGGGCCGGCGCTCGTCGTGGGACTTGCGCGCCGCCAGGCCCATCACCACGGGGATGCGGCCGTCCATGCCGGTGACCGGAGTAGGCTTGTCCTCGGCCACGGCCTTGACGAAGGCGCGCAGCTCGTTGACGAAGCTCTCGGTGTAGCGCTCCATGAAGAAGTTGAGGGGCAAGTCGCGCCGCACTTCCTTGGCCGTGCTCACCACCGCCTCGTTGGGGTAGCAGTTGGCCGTGGCAATCGAGCCGCCGCTGCCCAAGATCTCCACGCGCTGGTCGTAGCCGTAGACCGCCTTGCGGCTGTTGTCTATGGTGCCGATGACGCCGTTCTTGAAGCGCAGGACGATGAGCGCGGTGTCCAGGTCTCCGGCCTTGCCGATCTCCGGGTCCACCATGACCCCGCCCGCGGTGTATATCTCCTCCACCTCGTCGCCGATCAAGAAGCGGGCCATGTCGAAGTCGTGGATGGTCATGTCCAGGAAGATGCCGCCCGAAACCTTGACGTAGGCCGGGGGCGGCGGCGCGGGGTCGCGGCTGATGATGTGCATGAGGTGCGGGGCGCCGATCTCGCCGCTGGCCACGGCCTGACGCACGCGCGCGAAGTTGGGGTCGAAGCGACGGTTGAAGCCCACCTGAAGCTTGACCCCGGCGGTCTTCACCGCGGCCAGGGCCCGGTCGATCTTGGCCAGGCTGTGGTCGATGGGCTTCTCGCAGAAGATGTGCTTGCCCGCCTTGGCCGCCGCCACTACCAGGTCGGCGTGCGTGTCGGTGGAGGAGCAGATGAGCACGGCGTCCACATTGCGGTCTGCGATGACCTCCTCGGCGGTATTGGCCACGCGGGCTATGCCGCAGCGCGCGGCTACTTCCTGGGCCGCCTGGACCTTGACGTCGGCGATCACGACCGGCTCCGCCTCTGGCAGGCGGAAGGCGATGGTTTCGGCGTGCACCTTGCCGATGCGTCCCGCGCCGATGATGCCGATGCGAATCTGTTTTGCGCTCATGATGCTCTCCTTTCAGGCGTAATGGTTCTCGATGGAGCGGAGGTATTCGCGGTTGCGGCGGGCGCTTTCCTTGGGCGAGCCCATGCCGGGCAGGACGTCCTGTTCCACCAGGGTATAGCCGTCGTAGCGGTTGGCCTTGAGCCAGCGCAGCATGGCGGGGAAATCCACCCCGCCTTTGCCCAGCTCGCAGAACACGCCGTGGCGCAGGGCCTCGAAATAGTCCCAACCCTCGGCGCGGGCCTGGGCCGCCACTTGCGGCTGGCAGTCTTTGAAATGGATGTACCACACCCGGTCCTGGTACCGCTGTAGGCCTTTGACCACGTCGCAGTCCCCGGCCCCGTAGGCGTAATGCCCGCTGTCGAACACCAGGCCCAAAGCCTTGGGGTCGGTCAGCTCCAGGAAGCGCGCGATCTCGTCTGGCGTCTCCACATAGCCGGCGCAGTGGTGGTGGAAGACGGTCTTGAGTCCGGTCTCGGAAAACACGGCGCGCGCCAGTTTATTTGCCCCTTCTGCGAAAGTCTTCCATTGCGCCGGGGCGAGACCCATCTTCGGGGTGACGCGGCCCGCGTTGCCCGTTCGTTCCGGCACCGAACCGTTGTTGTCCGCCAGGATGAGATAGGGCTTGGGCTCCGAGGCCACCGCGGCCAGCAAGCGGGCGGTCTTGAGCGCGACGGCGATGCCGGCCTGGTGCGTAGCAGCGTCCTTGATCGCGACCGGGACGAAGGCGCCCAGCATCACCAGCTTGCGCTGGGCCAGCTCGGCCTGGAGCGCGGCGGGGGCGGTGGGCATGTAGCCCCAGTCGCCCAGCTCGGTGCCGGTATAGCCGGTCTCGGCCAGCTCATCGAGCATGCGGTCGAACTTGATCTGCTCGCCCTTGGCCGCCTCGAACTCCAAAGTGCCCCAGGAACACGGTGCGTTGCCGACTTTCAGCATGTTCAGCTCTCCTCGCTCACAGGTGATGGCGCTCTTTGCGCCGCGCCTTGGCGTACGCGGCGCGCGCCTTGCGCACGCTCGTCATCTCCGAGACTTCAGCCACGGCCACGTCCCACCAGGCTTCGTAGCCGGGCACGCGCACCTCGCGCTCGGTCTCCACAACGATGACGGTGGTGCGGTCCATAGCTTTGGCCTTCTTGAGCGCCAGCCTGAACTCATCCAGGTTCGCGGCCTTGATGGCGTGCGCGCCGAGGCTGGCCGCGTTGGCGACGAAGTCCACGGGCAGGTAGGCGCCGTCGAGCTGCTTGGTCTTGCGGCCGCGCATCCGGAAGCGCGTGCCGAAGCCGCCGCTGCCCAAGGACTGGCTCAAAGCGCCGATGCTGGCGAACCCATGGTTGTCTGCCACCACGATGATGAGCTTGATGCCTTCCTGCACCGAGGTGAGGATTTCGCTGGGCATCATGAGGTAGGTGCCGTCGCCCACGAAGGCGATGACTTCCCGGTTCAGGTCGGCCAGCTTGACGCCCATGGCGCCGGGGATCTCGTAGCCCATGCAGGAATAGCCGTATTCTATGTGGTAGCTGTTCGGAGTGTGCGTCCGCCAAAGCTTGTGGAAGTCGCCCGGATGGCTGCCTGCGGCCGAGACCAGCACATCGCGCGGGCCGCAGGCCTCCCAGATGGCTCCGATGACGGCGCTCTGCGCCGGCAGCGGCTTGCTCTCCAGATGAAACAGCCTGTCCACCTCAGCTTCCCAGGCGGCCTTAAGGCGGGTGATTTGCGCGGCATGGCCGGCGCTTACGCGATAGCCTTTGAGCGCCCCGGCCAATTGTTCCAATGCCTGGCGCGCGTCGGCTACCAGGGCCGTGGCCGAGGCCTTGGCCGCGTCGAACTCGGCTACATTGATGTTGACGAAGCGCACCTTGGGGTTCTGGAACGCGGTCATGGAGGCGGTGGTGAAATCCGAATAGCGCGTGCCCACGCCGATGACCAGGTCCGCCTCGCGCGCCAGCCGATTGGCGGCCAGCGTCCCGGTGGCGCCCACCGCACCGACGCATTGCGGATGGTCGTAAGCCAAGGCGCCTTTGCCGGCCTGGGTCTCGCCCACGGGGATGCCGGTTTGCGCCGTGAACCGGGCTAGTGCCTGGGAAGCCTCGCTGTAGAGCACTCCGCCGCCGGCCACGATGAAGGGCTTGCGGCTCCTGCGTATCGCCGCCACGGCCCGCTGCAAGGAGACCGCGTCGGGCCGGGGCCGGCGCACCAGCCACACGCGCCGCCGGAACAGCTCGGCCGGGAAATCGTACGCTTCGGCCTGCACGTCCTGGGGCAAGGCCAATGTGACGGTGCCGGTCTCGGCCGGGGAGGTGAGGACCCGCATGGCTTCGGGCAGGGCCGTGATGATCTGCTCCGGCCGGTAGATGCGGTCCCAGTAACGCGAGACCGGCTTGAAGCAGTCGTTGACGCCGATATCCTGCGTGTGAGGCGTTTCCAACTGCTGGAGCACGGGCGCCACGTTGCGGCGCGCGAAGATGTCCCCCGGCAGCAAGAGCACGGGCAGGCGGTTGATGGTGGCCAAGGCCGCGCCGGTGATCATGTTGGTGGCGCCGGGGCCGATGGAGGAGGTGCAGACGAAGGTGCGCATGCGGTTGCTCATCTTGGCGTGCCCGGCGGCCATATGCACGGCCGATTGCTCGTTGCGCACCAGGATGTAGGGGAAATCAGGGTTCTGCTGCAGGGCCTGGCCGATGCCGGCCACGTTGCCGTGGCCGAAGATGCCCAGGGCGCCGGAGAAGAAGGGGTTGGTCTTGCCGTCCCGTTCCACGTATTGGTTCTTCAGGAACGCGATGATGGCCTGGGCCGTGGTGAGCCGTCTGGTGGCAGCCATTTAGGCCTCCTAAGCCTTCTTGTCCGGGTCGGGCAGCATGAAGTCGCGCACGAACGCCAGCAGGTCGCGGTAGGCGCCGATGAAGGCGCGCAAGGTGCGGGCCGTGGCGCCGTAGGAGTCGAACTCCTCCGGGGCCAGCCCCTTTTCTTCGTAGGCCCGGCGGAAGTCGGGGAACTTGCGGCTCAGTTCCGACACGATGCGCGGATCCACGGGATCCTGCATGCGCGGCTTGACCTCCAGGTCGCATTCGTTGAACATCACCTGCCATTCGTAGGGGATGGTCAGCACGATGTCGCCGCCGATGAGCTCCGACCAGTGCATGTGATGGCGGTAGGCCGCGGCCAGCAGCCGGGTGCGGTAGCCGCGCTCCTTATAGATGCCGTAAGCCTTCTTGATGACCGCCACGCCGGCCCAGTCCATATGGCCGGGGGTGATGACGACTTTCTCCTTGCTCGCTACGACTTTGAGCCAATCGTCGAGGCGGCCCACCATGATGGTGCAGACCGGCGTCATGGCGGAGACGTCCTGGCCCTGGCCGGAGCGGCGGATGAGGCCGCGCTCCACGGCTTCGGCCACGGCCAAGGCCTGCGGCACTGTGAAGCAAACAGTGGCGTTGATGTTGACGCCGCGCGCGGTGACTTCCTCGATCGCGGCCACGCCGGCCTTGGTGATCGGGATCTTGACCTGGATGTTGGGCGCCAAGCCGTGGAAATGCATGGCCTGCGCGATGATGGCCTCGCTGTTGCGGTAGAAGACCGGATTAGTCTGCATGGACAGGCGGCCTTTCTTGCCTTTCTCGCGATCGAACACGGGCCGCAGGAGTTCCGCGCCCTTGAGCCCCAGCTCTTCTATGAGCTTCCAGGCGATCTCTTCTTCGCCCCAGGCCGGGTTCTCGGCTATGAGGCTGAGGATGCGGCCGCGCCAGGCGGGCAGCTCTTTTTTGAGCACGCCCAGCACGATGGTGGGGTTGGTGGTGGCTCCGACCGCGCCGTGGGTGAGGGCGTAGGTGAGTTCCGCCACGGAGCAGGAGTCGTTCCAGTAATCCGTGCCGGTGCCGGTCACGGTGCGGCGCAGGGGGCTGGCTTTCTTGGCGTCCATAGGCTCCTCTAGCGGCTCATCCCGCGGGTGACCAAAGGCACGCGGGGGTCTTTGTCCTTCCAGGTGTCGCGCACCCAGGCCAGGGCCGGATCGTCGGCCGCGGCCATGGAGCGCGCCGAGCCGGCCAGGGCGTTGAGATAATAGACGTTATAGCCGGGAGCGGCGACCACCGGATGATAGCCTTCGGGCACGAGCACCAGCTCGCCGTCGCGGACCGTGAGTGTGGCATCCAGGCTGCGGTCGGGATTGTAGACCTTCTGGACCGCGAAGCCCTCGGGCCGGTCGATGCGGTAGTAGTAGAACTCCTCTAGGTCTGCTTCCTCGGGCGGGTGGTGCGCGTCGTGCTTATGTGGAGGGTAGCTGGACCAGTTGCCGCTGGGAGTGAAGACCTCGACTACCAGCAGGCGGTGGGCCGGGAAATCCGGCTGGAAGATCTTGTTGATCTGGCGGGTGGCGTTGCCGCCGCCGCGGATCTCGATTTTCACCTCGTCGGGAGTGACCAGGCGGGCGGGATAAGGCTTCTC
Organism: uncultured Elusimicrobia bacterium; assembly: GCA_903881545.1. GTDB lineage: Bacteria > Elusimicrobiota > Elusimicrobia > UBA1565 > UBA9628 > UBA9628. The sequence continues at coordinate 47,076 of CAIRTQ010000025.1, read as the reverse complement.
GGCCTTGCAGTAGCAGAAGGCCAACTCGCAGTCGGTGCGGGCCACGACCGTGAATCCGGCGTCCACGGGCAGATAAAGGGCGTAGGGCAGGCCGCCGAAGACATTGCTCCGGCGGCCGATGTCGTCCCAGCGGCCCAGCGGGGATTCGATATCACAGCGGCCGGCCAACAGCACCAGGCCCAGTTCGAAGGCGCCGGTCTGCGCGGAGTATTTCTCCCCGGCGGCCAGTGCGCGTGCCTGGAACTTGAGATACTCGAAGCCGATCTTTTCAGGCAGGACCTCCAGGGCGACGCCGGATGCGCCGCGCAGGTCTCGGGGGCGGATGATGAGTTCGCTGTATTTCACAAAGAACCTCGATGGTCGGATTTGCCAATATAATATGATAATAGTGACACACGATTCGACGGGGAGGGGGGAACATCATGATTTTGCAGACTAAGCCGCGGGCCAAGGCCGCCAATGCCCAACAAGTCCCGAACGTGATTGCGGGCAAATGCGTCCGGAGTCGCTCCCCGCGCAGCCTGGCCAAGACCAATCCTTCCACCGGAGAGGTCATCGCCCGGGTGCCGCTCTCGACCGCGGCCGAGCTTGCCGCGGCCTTGCCCGCCGCCCAGGCGGCCCAGCGGCAATGGGCCGCAGTGCCGGTCAAGGACCGTGTGCAGGTGCTCTACAAGTTCAAGCGCCTGCTCGAAGACGACCTGGGCCGCTTGGCCGGATTGATCAACCGGGAGAACGGCAAGACCGTCTCCGAGGCCCGGGCTAGCATCGCGCGGGGCGTCGAATGTGTGGAGTACGCGGCCAGCCTGCCTATGATCGGCAACGGCCAGGTGCTCGAGGTCGGCCGCGGGGTGGAGTGCAAGATGCTGCGCTTCCCGCTGGGCGTGGTTGCGGGCATCACTCCTTTTAACTTCCCACTTATGGTTCCCTTGTGGATGGCGCCCTTGGCGCTGGCCTGCGGCAACGCCTTCATCCTCAAGCCTTCCGAGCAGGCCCCGCTCTCCGCGGTGGAGATGGCCAAGCTGCTTAAGGCCGCCGGCCTGCCCGACGGCCTGTTCTCCGTGCTGCACGGCGGCCGGGACTTGGTCGAGGCTATCTGCGACCATCCGGACATCAAGGCCGTGGGGTTCGTGGGCTCCACCCCCGTGGCTAAGGCGGTCTATCGCCGCGCCTCGGCGGCCGGTAAGCGGGTGCGGGCCTTGGGCGGCGCCAAGAACCACCTGGTGCTGGTGCCGGACGCGGACCCGAAGATGGCGGCCCAGAACATCGTGGATTCGGTCACCGGCTGCTGCGGCCAGAGGTGCATGGCCGCCAGCGTGTTGCTCGCCATCGGCGAGGTTGACCATGTCATCGCCAAGATCCAGGCGCGCATGGCCGCGCTAGTCCCGGGCCGCGACCTCGGGCCCCTCATCACCTCTGCGTCCCGCGATAAGATTGCGGGCTACCTGGCACGCGCCGAGAAGAAGGGGGCCCGGTTGCTCTTGGACGGCAGGAAGGCCAATAACGTGGGGGCCAAGGGCGGCTACTTCCTGGGCGCCAGCATCATCGACCGCGCTACCGCGACGCACGAGGCGGCCCGCGACGAGATCTTCGGGCCTGTCCTTACCATCATCCGCTGCAAGACCTTGGACGAGGCGCTCGCCATAGAGAATGCAAATCCTTTCGGCAACGCCGCCGCTATCTACACCGGTTCTGGGCGGGCGGCCCAGCAATTCGTGGCCCGCGCCGCGGCCGGCATGGTGGGCGTTAACATCGGCGTGCCGGTGCCGCGCGAGCCATTCCCCTTCGGGGGTTGGCACGACAGCCGCTTCGGCGACGGGGACCTTACGGGCGCGGCCGCCATCGACTTCTGGAGCGCGAGCAAGAAGGTCACCACGAAGTGGGAGGCCCCGGCCGCGGCCAATTGGATGAGCTAGCCGGAACTTCACTTGATGCGGACCGCCCTCTTCTTGCTGCTGTTCGCCGCGGCGTTGACGCCATGGGCCTCGCCGCCCGCGGCTCTAGTGCTGGGAGTGGCGTTCGCTTTCGCCTTCGGCCAGCCGGAGCCGGTTTGGGTCCGCTCCGCGACCAAGGTCCTGCTGCAGGTCAGCGTGGTCGGGCTAGGCTTCGGGATGGACCTGCATAAGGTGCTTCAGACCGGGGCGCACGGCTTGGTCTACACGGCGGGAGGGATCGCCTTTGCGTTGGCGGCGGGCTGGTTGCTGGGGCGCCTCCTCAAGGTCGGAGCCGCGACGGCTTACCTGGTCTCCGTGGGGACGGCGATCTGCGGCGGCAGCGCAATCGCCGCGGTCGGTCCGATCATTGCGGCGGGGCAGGAGGAGATGTCCGTCGCCTTGGGGACGGTGTTCCTCCTTAACTCCGCGGCGCTGCTCATCTTTCCGGCCATCGGCCGCTGGGCGGGGCTGGGGCAGAACCAGTTCGGGCTTTGGGCGGCGCTTGCCATCCACGATACCAGCTCGGTGGTGGGGGCCGCGGTCAAATACGGAGCCGAGGCCCTGGCGGTCGCCACCACGGTGAAGCTGGCGCGGGCGCTGTGGATCGTGCCGGTCTGCCTCGTCACCTCGGCCTTCATCCGCAGTAAGGCCAAGGTGCAATGGCCGTGGTTCATCCTCTTCTTTGGAGTGGCGGCGGCCCTCAATACGGCGCTGCCGGGCGCGGGCCCGCTTTGGCGCGGGCTGAGCACCGCCGCCAAGGCAGGGCTGACGGCTACTTTGTTCCTCATAGGAACGGGCATCAACCGCGACACCTTGCGCAAGGTCGGCGCGCGCCCGCTCCTTCAGGGAGTCGCGCTCTGGGCCCTGGTGGCCACCTTGTCGCTGCAGCTCATACGTTCCGGCCTAGTGCGGTAGGAGCCGGCCGCCACGCTCTTATCAGCGGGTTCCCCAGTTGTTCTTGAACACGGTGACCAGGGCGTAGTAGGTTTGCGGGCCGGAGATGGCGAAGGATGCGGCCATCCAGTAAAATCCCAGCAGCCACCGTGGGCTGGCCCTCTGATACCGGTAGTAGAGGGAGTTGATCAGACCGAGTAGGAGCAAGCCCAGAAGATAGTACAGTGCGATGCCGCTCTGGCCTTTCAGATGGAGCAGCACGGCCCACATCCCGATGGCGGGAGAAAGCAGGCTGAAGACGGCGGCGCCGTAGAAGGACAGCGCCGCAACTGGGTGCTTTTTCCACATGAAGTGCAGGGCGACCCAAGTTTCGCGCAGCCAGGATCTCTTCCAACGCACCTGCTGGCGCATGTAGTGGCCCCAGGTCTCGGGCACCACGGTCGAAGCCCGCGCGGCGTCGTTGTAGGTGACCCGGTACTTGCGCAAGATGTGATTGGTCAGGCTGCGGTCGTCGCCGAGATTCGCGAGCTGGCCGAACCAGGACTGGTGTACCCAGGCGTCCAGGACTTCCAATACGTATTTCCGGCGATAGGCCGAGAGGCAGCCGGGACAGCAGGTGACGCAGCCGAAGAAGCTCTCCGCGGCCTTGAGTAGGCGGAAGGAAAGGAGGTAGCGCACGTCCTGCAAGCCGGTCAGGGCGTTCTTATCCGCGTTCACGACCTTGGTGTAGCCCGCCACCGCGCCCAAGGCCGGGTCCTCGAAGCCGCAGACGATGCGGCGCACCGCGTCCGGGTAGATGTATGTGTCGGAGTCCAGGAAGACGAGGATCTCACCCTTGGCTAGCCTGATGCCCTCGGCCATGCCGAAGCGCTTGCCGCTGGGCTTGATGGAGCGTACCACGAGTCCCGGGTGCTTGCGCGTGAGTTCCTGGAGTATGCGCGGGGTGGCGTCGGTGGAGCCGTCGTCCACCACGATGACTTCCCTCTTGTCAGCCGGGTATACTGTGGCGAAACAGGACGCTATCGTTTGTGCGATCGAACTTTCCTCATTGCGCACCGAGATGACCATGCTGACCGACGGCGTGTAATTCGTTATGGGCGGGGTGCGATTCAGCCAAGAAATAAGGTAGCGGGAGACCAGGAACGCCAGCGCGGCGAGGCCGTAGAGATAGACCAAGGGGGCATACCAGAAGTAGGCGAGACCGCTCCATCTCAACGACAAGCCAAAAACGGCTAGCGCGGCAAAGCAGACTCCAATCTTGCGGCGGTAGGCGGAGACGGCGGCCTTGACCAGTTCGGCCAAGGGCCGGTCCCATTGCAGGACTACTTCATATAGGGAATGCCGGCCCGCAGCCAGGGCGCGGACCTGCCTGACCCTCGCCGGCAGCGCCGTGCGCAGGCCGCGATAGGAAGAGCTCAGCGTCTCGGGCAACCGGAGCTTGAAGACGACTCGGCTGCCCTCGGCCGGGGGTTGGTGGGTGGTGACGCAGGCGCCCTCCTGGTCCATATCGCGCGCGACCCCGTCGATCGGCTCCGCGCCGCGCTCGAAGAAGCCGTGGACTGGGACCAGCGTGCCGCGGCAGGAGACGCGCACTCGCTCGGGGCGGGATGTTTCTAAAACAGAGGAGGCCGGAGGAACGCTCGCGACGGGAGTTGTAGCCGGCGGCCGGGGCGCGGTCGTGGGCTGCGGCCCAACGAGTTCCGCTTCCTTGGCGCGATAAGCGTACTGGAACTCCTGCCGCCGGCGGAGGATGTCCGCCTCCATCTTGTTGTAGGATGCCTCCATTTCCAGGAGCTTTCCGAAGAGGACCGCCTCGCGGTCGGCGAGAGCGCTCATCCTCTCCTCGCTATCGCGCTCCAGCTGGATGCGGCTTTGGGCCAGGGCGGCTGCGGCCTCGCGCTGCTTATGCGTGGTCAGGGCGTCTTCGCGGAGGATTATCTTCTCGAGATGGGTTTGGTGTGCGGCTGCAAGTTCGGCGTCTCGGAGCTGGTCGTGCCGTAACAAGTCCTGGCTGAGCGTTTCAGCCTGCGGTTTCCGGTCGGTTTCGCTGTCTTCCTGCGCCAAAATTGTTTCTTTCCATAGTTTAACGGCCGCGTCCGTCTGGGCGATCTTTTCGGAAAGCGCGCGGGGGAGCTGGGGAGTCTTTACCCTATCGTCGCCAAGGATGAGGAGGGAGAACTCTACTGTGTCGGCCTCGGGGAGCTGCGCCACTTCCGATTCCGTTTTCAGCATAGCTGTTTAATTTTATCCTGTTCATGTTAAATCGGTATTGCATATTATAGTGGTATTATCTGTATGTGATAAGTGATGTGAATGGCGCGGCTGGTACATTTTTGCCACTGCCTATATTAAAGGAAAGGCTTCACTTATAGGCCAGCCGCGCGAGCCTGTTTGCGGAACATGACCGCCCTCTGGCGCGGGGTCGAGTCATCATATCCCAGGAGGTGCAAGGTCCCGTGCGCGGTCAGCAAAAGGACCTCGGAGAGCACCGTATGATCCATTTCTTCGGCCTGGCCGCGGGCCTTGAAAGCGGAGATGAAGATGTCGCCGAAAGGTCGTCCCCCGGGCATCGGCCCCGGATCTTCAGCGTAATTGAACGCGATCACATCCGTGTCCCGGTCGTGGCCCAGGAAATGCCTGTTCAAGACCCGCATTTTGCGCCGATCCAGGAACACGATGTTGAGTTCGCCGTTGGCCTGGCACTTCTCGCTCTTGAGCACCCGGCGGCAGACGCCCGCGATGGCGCGCGGCTTGCGGGCCGAGGCCGGCAGCGTTGCGGCGCCGAACACGCGGATGGTCACTTGGCCTTTTCCCACTTGTCGAACGCCTTGATCACCTTGCGCACCAAGGGATGCCGGATGACGTCCACCTCGCTCAAGTGGTGGAACGCCACCCCTTCCACGCCCTTGAGTATCTCCATCACGCGGATGAGACCGGAGGCCGTGCCCTGGGCCAGGTCCGTCTGCGTGATGTCGCCCGTCACCACCATGCGCGAGCCCTCGCCCAGGCGCGTCAAGGCCAGCTTGATCTGGCCCAGCGTCGTGTTCTGGGCCTCGTCGAGGATGATGAAGGCGTCGTTGAAGGTCCGGCCGCGCATGTAGGCCAACGGCACGATCTCCACCACGTCCGACTCGCGCCAGGCGCGGAACCGCTCCGGCCCGACCATGCTGTGGAACGCGTCGTAGAGCGGACGCAGGTAAGGGTTGACCTTCTCCAGGAAATCCCCGGGCAGGAATCCCAGCCGCTCGCCCGCCTCGACCACCGGCCGGCTCAAGATCAGGCGCTGGACCTGGCGCGTCTCCAGGGCGCGCAAGGCGCAGGCCACGGCCAGGAAGGTCTTGCCCGTGCCCGCCGGGCCGATGCCGAAGGCCAGCTCGTGGCTCTGGATGGTCTCCACGTAGCGCTTCTGGCTGGCGGTGCGCGGTTGGATCGGCCGGCCGTTATGGCCGCGCGTGATGGCGTCTTGAGGCAGTGGGGATGGCCCGGCGGTGTGCAGGGGCCGCCCGGCGCGCGCCGCGTCTATGCGGGAGCGGATGAAGCGCGCGGCCTTGTGCACCCGGCTGGGGCTGCCGCGCACGAGCAGATGCATGGTCCCGGCGCCTGCTTCCTGGTTCAGGCAGATTCCCACTCCGTAGTCCGCTTCCATCTGCCGCAGGAACAAGTCTTGCTCGCCCAGGATCGTCAGGGCCTCCTCGGCGTCGCGCAGGTGGATCTTTCGGGTGGTCATGAGGGAAGCACCTCTCTCGGGAGGCCGGGATGCCCGTTCATTCAGAGTAAGGATCTTCGCCCTTGGCGTCGGGCTCGCGGAGTTCATTGATGCGGCGTGGCGCGAACTCGGTTTTGGGAGTGGAGTTCGGAACATGAAGTTCATCGAGGCTGCGTTGCTTGAACTCGGAATTGGGCGTAGAGTCCGGCGCGCGAAAATCCTCGGAGCCGCTTTTGGGGGGTTTGAGTTGGTTCAAGTCTGAGTAATCCGTGGCTTTAGACTCGTTTTGTCTTTTCAGGGTTGCCTTGCGGAATTTTTCCTCCTCTTCCTGTAAGTGAGTGTCAACCGAATGGACTCCTGGGGGAGGTAGCAGTACCTCGAAAAGAATGGCCTTTGGCTTGACCCATTGCTTCGAACGTACAAAGGATCGCAGAATGTAGCAATCGCGCGGGCAGCGGATGTGGCTAGGTCTATAGATCACTGACCAGCGATCCGAAAGGACTTCCTGGTTGGTGCTGGAGTGCGCGTCCATGAGCGCGGCGTACTCCTTGTCGGCGATGATGGCTATGTCTTGATGTGGGCCGACCCAAACACCTGTGCTGGTCAAGACAGTCTCTATGCGGCCTTCAAATGCTGCGTAGAGACGGACCAGATCATTGGGTAGCATCGTCCCAGAGGCATGGACCAATTTTGGCATTTGGTCCGTGTCGGCCTGCTGGCCGACTGCATACATGGCACTAAAAGTGGTCGCGAACAGGACCAGACTCCAGGAGAAGAGGGTTCCCATTATTCTAATCGTCTTCTGAGAATAGTCTGAAAGATATGTGATGAGGCTGAACGCCTGAATCGCAATCTTGTTCTAGGCGCTTTGCAGTTAGTTTGATTCAAAGCGGGACCTTCCGGCTCCCTTGATGTTGTTTGGCGGTGTGTCAGTCTTGATCTGCAAGGCTTTGCCTAAGACAGTTGCGCAGTGCTCCGAATAGAACGGCGCTTTGTAGACCCGAGAAAGCTTCACACGAACGGAGAAGAGGGCGTCCGCCCCTTCAATTTTCTCCAGAGCATCGAAGATAGCTTCCCCAATAGAGTCGTCTATGCCGAAAAAGAATCCCAATATGGGAATCGAACTGCGAAATGAGCCGCTGGATTGATTCCCAACTAAGAAGACTGTCTTGGTCGTTGAAAACCAAGGCCAGCGTCCACCCAGTACGTACTGTGCACAACCGGTCCCTTCGGTATCTCCGAGCACCAAATACTCATTGCGATCCAACTGTGTTTCGAATTGTGGGTCGACGATTGGATATTGTTTGCTGAAATGGACGCAGCCGTTAAAGGCGAATGCGATGACTGTTATGCTCACGACGGTAATGCCTGCGCGGATGTTCATGAGTCCTCCATCAGTTTAAAAGAAACAATATTTTGCAACAAATCTGCGGTGCGCGCCAAGATTGACGGCAGGAGGTCATCGCATCTTTTCCAATATCTGGTTTTTGCCCTTCCAGGCGTTGGCCAGGAAGGCGTCCCAGGTCCAAGGCATCTTCCGGCGGAAGAACCCGGCCAGGGCCAGAGCGTACTGCTGCATCTCCCATTGGGCGTGCGCGTCGGCTCGCAGCGAGATGAAATTCATGAGGCTGCGGCAGTTGACCGTCCAATAGAACTGCGTGTAGAGGTTCACGGGCAGGACCAGGCGCGCCAGCTCGCGGGCCGCGCCTGCGGCCAGCAGCTCCCGATAGGCGGCCGCGGCCGAGCGGACCTGCGCCTCCAGCTTGGCCGAAAGCGCCGCATGGTCGAGAGCGGCCGCCGCGACCGAGCCTTGCTTGTCGCCCCGGCCCTGCGCCCGCCAGAGCTTGGGGATGTAGAATTCGTCCTTGACCTCGGCGTAGCGGGCCGAGACCTCGTTGTAGGAGGCCATCCGGTGCCGGAACCATTGGCGCGCCACGAATATGGGCGCGGCCACGTGGAACTTGAAGACCGCGTGCTCGAAAGGCGTCAGATGCGAGTGCCGCATCAGGTAGGCGATCAGGCGCCGGTCCCGCGCCGCGCCCTGGGAGCGGCCGGAGTAGCAGACCCGGGCCGCGTCCACGACGGCCCGGTCGCCGCCCAGCAGTCCGGCCAGGCGCACGAACCCGTGGTCGAGGACGGCCCGGCGCGAGGCCGGCGTCATGGCCGGCTCCCGAAGGGCCGGGTCCGCAGAGGCGGGAACCCGGATGGCATCTCCTGGTCGGAGCTCTTATAGACCCGCATGTCCGGCAGGGCCGCCCCGCGGCGGGCCGCAGCCCCGATCCAGCTTATGATGCGATCGTCAGGCAGCAGGCCTTTGTCCAGATAGCGCGCGAACGAGCCTTCCAGCGCGTTCCGCATGAGGGGGGAGGCGACCCTCGAGGTCATCGCGTGGGGGATGACGAGCACGCGCTGGGTCAGGGCGAGAGAGCGCACCAGCTTGCGCAGGGACTCGACATGCCGGTCGCGCTCGGACTGGTTCAAGGCCTCGGGCTGCAGGACCGCGGCGCGTGCGCTCTTGAATCCGCCTTTGGCCCGGACCCGCTCGGCCAGTCCGGAGAGGGTCTGTAGATACTCATTCTCCGCGTTGAGCGGCGCGGCGGCCAGGTTCCGGCCCAGAGGCCGAGGCTCGGCCGGGTTCAAGTCCGGGGCCAGCCCTACCAGGACCACGGCTTCGGCTTCAGGATGGTGGCTGAGGCTGCGGGCCCGGTCGGCGAGTATGTCCACCACCACGGGGTCGTCGTCCAGGGCCGAGGTGACCACCACGGGCAGCTTGGTCGAGACGCGCCTGAGGACGGCCGCGCCGGCGCGGCCGTTGGGCGCGTTCAGGAACTTCTGGGAAGGTTCCTTGCGGATGCCGAAGAGGAAGCGCGTCTGTTCCAGGATGGGGGCGTTGGAGTCGAGGAAAAGCGGCACGACCACGAGCTTCTTGACGCCCGCGCCCTGCAGGCGGTCCACCGCCGCCTGGATGGTCTTGACGTCCGCCTGGCCCGCCGCGTATTCGAACGGGAACTGGGGCGCGAGCTTTTTGGCCATGGCCGCCAGGCTCTGCCGCCAATCCTGGTCCCATTCCTCGCCGAGGAGCAGCACCCCGAAAGCGGCGTCCTGGCGCGCGAACATGGGCTGCAAGGCGGCGGCGCGCGCGGCGCCGCCGAGCAGGACCGGGAGCAGCGCGAGCCGGAGGCGGCGCGTCATCAGGAGGGTTTGCGCTTGGAACGGGACAGCGCGGCTTCCACCCGCTCGCGCAGCTCCTGTAGGCTGATGGGCTTGCTGATGAAATCGTCGCCGCCGCTCAAGGACGAACTCATCTGGTCGTGCCGGGTGTCCCGGGCGGTCAGGAATAAGATGGGCACGCGGCTGTCTTTTTTCTCCAGGGCACGCATCGCCTGGCAGGCGGCCAAGCCGTCCATGATCGGCATCATCATGTCCATGAGCACGAGGTCCGGTTTCTCGGTCTTGAACAGCTCGACTCCTTCCTTGCCGTCTGCCGCCGCAACGGTTTGGAAGTGCAGCCGGCCCAATTGCGAACAGAGTATCTCGCGGATGGCGGGGTCGTCATCCACGATGAGTATCTTCTTTCTATTCATATCTCTATCCTCACGGAGCGAACGTCCAGATTGCCGACTTGCCGGCCGCGCCTACCACCAGGGCGGCCAGTTCTTCTTTGCCGCCCGGCAGGCGGACCAAGGTCAGGCCCGCGCCGTAGCCGCCGAGCTCCGCCGTCCAGGACGGGTCCAGGCCCAAGCCGTCGAAATCGAAGCGGCGCAGTTCGGCGCTCGAGTACAGCCCCAAGGGCGCGGCCAAGCCGTCAAGAGCCGCGATGTTGTGGACCGCGTAGAGCCCGGGCCGGCCCCGGGCATCGTCGCGCACGGCCAGGGCCGGCCGGAATGGCAGCCAGCGGTCTCCGGCCCAGCGCACCCGGTGGGGCGCCTCGCAGCAGGCCAGCGCGGACTTCCAGGCGGTGCCTCCCGGGAAGCGGACCCGCAGCCGGTCCGCGGCGGTTACGTCGACCGTCGCTGCTTTCCCATCCGAGCTCAGGAAAGTAAAATCATAAAGCCAGTCCACGCGGCCGCCGGGGAAGCTCAGCTCGGGCTTGCCCGGCCCATACCGTCCGTCTTTGTAGACCAGGGGGTGGATTGCGCCGAAGGGAAAGGCGGCGTCGTCGGAGACCTGCTGGGCCGCGAGCCTTGGTCTGCCCGCGGGATCTTGGTAGCCGCGGACCAGGTAGGGGAAGTCCGCCGTGCGGCGCAGGAGGCCCTTGGCGTCGAGCGTGAGGACTACGGTCTCGAACCGCGAGAAGGCGTCGTTGTAGAGTGAGACAAACACCGCCGCGCGGCCGTCGCCGGCGAGGTCCGCGCCCTCCAGGGAAAGAAGCCGGACCGCGCCGCCGGGGTAGGCATATTCGGCGAGAGGTCGCGCGTCAAGGGGCGGATAGGGATAGAGGTAGACTTTGCGGCCGTCGCTGACGGCCGCCGCAAGCCCGCCGTCTCCGCGGAAGTCCGCCACGGCGAGTGCTGTGGCCGCGTACGCGAAAGCTGGGCCGCGTTGTAACGGCATCCGGATGGTTGCGCTGGCGGCGGGCGCGGCAGGTTCGGGCCGGGCCTCGCTCATCCCTTGGGCGCGGCAGAAACAGGGTGCAAAAATGAGGCAGAGCGCGACGAGGCGGCGCATCAAGGCAAGATTATCATTTTATGTTAAAATCCGCCAATGAATGGATGGACTGCATCCGCGGGGTCGGGCGGGTAAGGGCGGCCAGTGAGCGACACGGTTTACAGGTCCATCGCGGAGCTCAAGGGATTCTCCGCGAAGAACTGCCTCCCCATGCCGGAGCCGGTCAGGGCACTCATGTGCCAGCCGGACTATTACGAGGCCCGCGACGAGCGTAGCCCTTTCGCGGCCGGCCGGCAGGGACGGATCAACCCGCAGTTGGCCCGCGAGCAGTGGCTAGGATTGCGCGGCGCGCTGGCCGCGGCCGGTTTGGAAGTCTCCTGCATACCTCCCCTGCCGGGCTTGTCGGAAATGGTCTTCTGCTCCAATCAAGCCTTCGTGGGCCTGACGCCGAAGCTGGAGCGGGTCTGCTTGCTGAGTTCCATGCGCTATTCCTCCCGCCGCCGCGAGGTTGCGGCCTTCGAAAAGTGGTTTCGGGAGGCAGGCTATCATGTGGCGGCGCTCAAGGACACGGGCGCAATCTTTGAAGGCGCCGGGGACGCGGTCTGGCATCCCGGCAAGCGCCTGATCTGGGGGGGGTGCGGCTTCTTCACGGATGCTGGGATCTATGAAGAGCTGGCGCGCGTATTCGCCTCGCCAGTGGTGCTGCTCAAGCTCGTCAACGAACGATTCTCGCACTTGGACGCCTGCTTTTGTCCTTTGACTCAGGAGGCGGTGCTGATATATCCTGCGGCTTTCGATGCCGCCAGCCTGGAGCTTATCTTCCGGCTTTTCCCTGTCATCATCACCGCCTCGGAGCACGAGGCGATGCGCCAGATGGCCTGCAACGCGGCGGTCATAGGCGGCAAGGCCGTCGTACTCCAGAGCGGTACGGTCAATGCGGCGCGCCATCTGGGCGCGCTGGGCCTGGAGGTCGTCACGGCGGACGTCTCCGAGTTCATTAAGGGCGGAGGCGGCCCGCGCGCCCTCCGGATGCCGGTGTATTAGGCAGACCCCTGCGGTGCCCGGCTTGAACCAGCGGCATCCAGGATTCTATACTTTGGGCATGAAGTATTTTAGAGACCTTGCGATGTGCCTGTTCCTGGCGGGTGCCGCCGCGGTTTTGCCGCGGGCGGGTTTCGCCGCCGACCCGGAGCCAGAGGCCGCTGCGCAGCCTAGGACGGGGCATCGAGGCGCGGCAAAGCGGGGCTACGATTACGATAAGTCGAAGTACAAGGCCTACAAGGTTCTCACCGAAGATGAGAACCATTCCTACAGGTTCGATGCGAAGGGCAACGCGATTCTGCCCGCCCAAGCCAAGCGCCGGTCCTCCAAGCGGAAAGTCAGGCCGCGGCCTCCGCTGTCCGAAGAGGATGCCGCATCGGCGCCCAAGCGCAAAGCCCGCCCGGCCCCAGGCAACGCCGGCCCTCCGGTTGCACAGACGCCGGTGCCGCGGCCGAAGCTTGCGCCAGCCCCCGAGGCCTCGGCAACGCCGGCCCAATAGCCGCCGGCCGGCTCAGAGGTCTACCGTTTCCCCGTGTCCGATGGCCTTCTTCAGCGGCTTGAGCATGGCGATCATGCAGACTCCGGAGACGCAGGCCAGGGCCGAGAGCATGAGGAAGAATCTCTCATGGGGCATCCTCTCCCAGTAGGTGCCGAGGTAGCCGGAGAGGTAGTCCCCGAAGCAGGTGGACATGAACCAGACGCCCATCAGCATGGAGACCATGCGCGGCGGCGCGAGCTTGGTCACTAAGGAGAGCCCGACGGGGGAGAGATAGAGCTCGCCCAAAGTCAGGATGGCCGTGCAGATGGCGATGGAGCCCAGCGTCGCCTTGCCGCCGGCGGCCACGATGCGGGCCTGGGGCAGGAGTATCAGGAAGGAGAGCCCCAGCAGGACGCAGCCGAAGGCCATCTTGCCGATGCTGGAGGGCTCCTTTTTGTGCTTGTCCTGCCAGCGCCAGAAGGCGAGGACAAGCGGCGTGAAAGCCACGATCATGATGGAGTTGAAGCTCTGATACCAGGTGGCCGGCATCTCCCAGCCGAAGATCATGCGGTTGGTGTTGGCGTCCACCCAAAGGGCCATGGTGTTGCCCTGCTGCTCGTAGACGCTCCAGAAGGGGATGTTGAACAGGCAGATGGCCAGGAGGGCCCATATCTTCTTGCGCTCGTCGGGGGTCAGCGGCTCGGCCGGCGTGGCTTCCTGGCGCGCGGCCCGCTTCATGACGTTGTCCGGGGCCAGGTGCCGTTGGCCCCAGAGGTAGATGATGAGGCCGAGGATCATGCCCACGCCGGCCGCGAAGAATCCCCATCGGCCGTAGGGCGAGATGTTTTCCCCCAAGGTCCCGGCGATGAACGGCGATAGGCCCGCGCCCACGTTGATGCCCACGTAGAAAATGCTGAAGGCAGGGTCGCGACGGTGGTCGCCGGCGGGGTAGAGGTTGCCCACCTGCGTGGAGATGTTAGGCTTGAAGAAGCCGTTGCCCACGACGAGCAGGAGGAGCGCCGGGAAGAACAGGCTCTGCTTCATCAGCGTGAACTCGGCGGCGGCCATGATGGCCCCGCCCAGGATGACGGAGCGGCGCTGGCCCAGCCAGCGATCCGCGATGGTCCCGCCGACGATGGGGGCGAGGTAGGTGAAGCAGGCGTAGATGCCGTAGATTTGAGATGACAAGGCCTGCGGCGTCAGGGGACCGAAGACCCATTCCAGCGCGTGCTTGACAGCCTCGTAGCCAAAGATATGGCCCGTGTTGCCCGGCAGGAAGAGCGCCTTGAGCATGTAGTAGACCAGGAGCGCGCGCATCCCGTAGTAGGAGAAGCGCTCCCACATCTCGGTGGCGAAGAGGACATAGAGCCCGGTCGGGTGCTTGCCGGGCGGCAATAGCTCGGCAGGCGTCTTGGCGGGATGGTCCATGAAAAGCGCTCCTGGAAGGCCGCTCAGGCCTTCTGCGTGCCGGCGAAGTAGCCGTTGACCTTTTCGATGAGCTTGGCGGTGGAGAACGGCTTGGACATATAGGCGACGATCCCCAGGTTGCAGGCGTTGATGAGGGTTTCCATCGCGCCTTCCGAGGTCAGCATGATGACGCCCACTTTTTCGCAGCCGGGCGTGCGGCGGATGACTTCAAGGGCTTGCGGGCCCTCCATCCTCGGCATGTGAACATCCATGATGACGAGATCGAATTTTTCCCGGCCCAGGAGTTTGACGGCCTCTTGGCCGTCCTCGACGCTCTCCACATGATAGCCTTGAGCGCCCATGATGTCCGTGACCAAGCTGCGGATCACGGGGTCATCGTCCGCAATCAAAATCCTGCGCTTGACCTTGCCGAAAAGTCGGTCCAGCATTCTGGCACAAATAATAGCAAATTCCCGGAGGGCCAAGGCCCTCCGGGAATATTTTGTATCATGTCCGCGTCCGGTCACCGCGCATCTTATTAAGGAGGCTCGCTTGTCCCTGCCGCGATCGAGAATCTGGTTCTTGACGATTCTTCTCTTCGGCTCTTCGACCTCCGTCCAGGCGGCCGGCCTCAAGACCCAGAACATCTTCCTCATCGTCAGCGACGGGCTGCGCTGGCAGGAGGTTTTCACCGGGGTGGAAGAGGCCCTCCTCAACAAGGAGAGCGGCGGCGTCTCGGACGTGCAGGCCACGCGTGATAAGTTCTGGTGGCCGACTCCGGAGGCCCGGCGGCAGGCGCTGCTGCCTTTCCTCTGGTCCGAGGTCGCCCAGGAAGGGCAGCTCTTCGGAAACCAGAACAAGGGCAGCGTGGATACCGTGACCAATGGGAAGAATTTTTCCTTTCCGGGGTATAACGAGATCCTTACCGGGGCGCCGGACCCCAAGATCTACGGCAATGATAAGAAACCCAACCGCAACGTGACCGTCTTCGAATGGCTCAATGGGCGGCCGGGCTTCAGCCGGCGCGTCGGGGTGGTGGGGTCATGGGACGCGTTCCCCTATATCTTCAACGTCGCGCGCAGCCACCTGCCGATCTGGCCGACCTGGGAGCCGGACCAGAGGAAGTACGCCATCGCGGCCCCGCGCTGCCTCGCGGAGCTGTTCCAGGACACGACTCCCCAGTGGGGGGACGTGACTTACGATTCCTTCATGTACCAAGCCGCCTCCGACTACGTCAAGCGCAGCCGCCCGCGCGTCCTATTCGTCGGCTTCGGGGAGACCGATGATTGGGCTCATGACGGCCGCTACGACCAATACCTGCTCTCCGCCCACCATGTGGACGATTTCATCCGCCGGCTTTGGGAGCAGGTGCAGTCCATGCATCAGTATCGCGGCAAGACCACTTTCATCATTACCGCGGACCACGGCCGAGGCAGCGGGCCGGAGAATTGGAGGCGTCACGGCGCGGGCATCGCCGGCGCGCAGGACGACTGGCTGGCGGTCATCGGGCCGGATACTCCGCCTCTGGGAGAGCGGAGCAACTGCGCCCCCATCAATCATAGTCAGATTGCGGCCACGCTGGCGGCGCTGCTGGGAGAGGATTATCGCGCCGCGCACGCGGCGGTGGGGCCGCCGGTCGCGGACCTTGTCCGCGGCGGCAAGAGTTTATGATATAATGCGCGGATGCCGAGCGCCGGGTTTTCGGCCGAATAGGATCGTCAATGATCCGACCAAAGACAGTCAAGGAGATTAGCATGCTTAAGAGATGCCTCGTCGGGCTCCTCGCCGCCGCTTCCCTTTGTGGCGCCCGGGCCGCCGCCACGGTCAACTTCGACCAGGGCGTGGACGTCAAGGGCGTTGTCAGCTCCGTCCAAGAACAGATGCATATAGACGGCTCCCCGGCGATGACCTACAAGTTGGCGACGGAGCCCAAGATTCATGCGAAAGGCTTTGTTAAGAAGCATGTGGCCCACATGGATCTGAAGACCTCCAAGGATTTTCCTAGCGCGCAGATCCCCAACAAGTTCGACCTGCGCTCGAAGGTGACCCAGATCGAGGACCAGGGCCAGTGCGGCAGCTGCTGGGCGTTCAGCCTGACGGCCACGCACCGCGACGGCCACGCCCTCGGCGGCAAGGATTCCGGGCGCCTCTCGGCGGA
Source organism: uncultured Elusimicrobia bacterium (assembly GCA_903881545.1). Lineage (GTDB taxonomy): Bacteria > Elusimicrobiota > Elusimicrobia > UBA1565 > UBA9628 > UBA9628. The sequence goes on along the minus strand of CAIRTQ010000025.1, from coordinate 30,853 downwards.
ATGGCTCGTTGACAACTCGCCCGAGTCCCAAGGCTGCAACGGCGGATTCTTCGACTCGGCCAACGACTTCGTCGGCCCCAAGGGCGGCCAGCCTGCTTGGAAGACCTGCCCCTACGCGGCCGGCTCCGGCAAGTGCCCCAAGGACGCCGCCCTGGCCGCGCACATCACCGGCTGGCATATGCTGGGCACCAGCAACGGCCCTTCGACGAAGGATATCGAGGCCTACATGGCGAGCTCCGGCAAGTCTGTATCCATCACCGTCGGCGCCGGCACCGGCAGCTGGGAGAATTACAGCAGCGGCATCTACAACGGCTGCCAGGACGGTCAGGAAGACCACATGATCAATATCGTGGGCTGGGACAACGAGGGCGCCTCGTTCGACGCCAACGGGAACCTGCCTCCCGGCAAGGGCGTGTGGATCCTGCGCAACAGCTGGGGCACCTCATGGGGTGACGGCGGCTTCATGCGCACGAAGATGACCGATGCCAAGGGTGTGCGCTGCAACGCCGTGGCTAAGGAAGCCGCGTACTTCGACTTCGACGACTAATAGCCTCGGCGCAATCGAGGCGAAGCTTGGGGCGGAGGGATGTCTCCTCCGCCCCATTCCTTTATATTAGGGCTGTGGGCTTTGGACCGACACCGGGACTTCGGTCCGGGATTCGAGTTCGTCTCCCTGCAAGATGACCAGGTAATCCGCATAGCCATCACGGCAGGGCTTGGCGCCGGATTTGAGGCAGTAGCGGTAGTCCGCGGTCAGGCGGGCGCCGGTGGGGTGCTCGGTGATCGTCACGCTGAAGGGGATGCGGATGGGCAGTTTCGGCCGGGATGAAAGTCCCTTGCGCTGGGTGAAGGTGAGCCCGGCGTAGACTTCGCTGAACCTCCAGCGCACCGGCGTGTCCGGGTCGAGGCGCCACCCCTGAGGCAGGCGCCAGTCGAGCAGGATGGCGCCTGCCGCGCGGGCGCGCACGCGCACCAGGGGCAGGCGAGTCGGCTTCGGGGCCGCGACGGGGGCGGCCGCGGCCGTTCCGGCCGCCGTGAGAACAGCCGCCGTTAGGGCGAGGAGGGATATTTTGCGCATCATGTGGCTACCTCCATTATCCCATATCCTCGCGTCGCACGGTCAAGCCCGATGGGACTCGGAGATGGGATACCCGCCATGGTTAAATTGCTAAAATGTCCATTCGGACATAGGCTCCCTTTAACATGATCGGCAGCTACAACCGTTGGACCATCGTCGTCATCCTCGCCGGAGGCAAGGGCGAGCGGTTGGGGCCGTTGACTTCGGTGCGCTGCAAGCCAGCGGTGCCCTTCGGCGGCATCTACCGTATCATCGACATGACGCTTTCCAACTGCATCAACTCCGGCCTGCGCCGTATCTTCGTCTTCACCCAGTACGTGCCCGCCTCCTTGAACCGTCACCTGCGCGAAGGCTGGCGCTTCATTAGCCGTCCCACCTTGGGCGAGTATGTCGAGTCGCTCGCGCCCCAGCACCGCGAGGGCGAGGAGTCCTTCCGCGGCACGGCGGACGCGCTCTACCAGAATCTGATCACCATCGAGCAGGAGGAGGGCGAGGTCGTGCTGGTCCTCTCCGGCGACCACATCTACAAGATGGACTACCGGCCCATGCTGGATTTCCACGTCCAAACCGGCGCGGACATGACCATCGGCGCGGTCGAGGTCTCCAAGGCGCAGGCTGCGGCCCTGGGCATCTTTGAGGTGGACGCGACCTCGCGGGTCGTCGGCTTCCAGGAGAAGCCCCAGGAGCCCAAGACTTTGCCCGGCAAGCCCGAGGCCTGCCTTGCTTCCATGGGCATTTACGCTTTCCGTATCTCGGCCCTGCGCAAGGCCCTGGAAGCCAGCGCCGCGGACCCGGAGAGCACCCACGACATCGGCAAGGATATCGTCTGGCGCATGATGCGTGGCGGTCCGGTCATGGCCTACCAATTCGTGGACCGGAACAAGAAGGCTTCCCTGTACTGGCGCGACGTGGGCACCTTGGACGCCTACTGGGCGGCCAACATGGACCTCGTCAGCGTCGATCCGGAGTTTAACCTTTACGACCGCACCTGGCCCATCTTTACCGCCCAGGTCGTGGCGCCGCCGCCCAAGTTCGTCTTCTCCGAGACCGGGGATGGCCGTGTGGGTATGGCCACTGACTCGGTCGTATCCCCGGGTACCATCGTCAGCGGCGGCCGGGTGCATCGCTCGGTGGTGGGCCCTTTTTGCCGCATCAACTCCTATGCCCGTGTCGAGGAGGCCATCCTCTTCGACAATGTAGATGTGGGCCGGCGGTCCGTGGTGCGCCGCGCCATCATCGACAAGGATGTGCGCATCCCCGAGGGCGTTCAGATCGGGGTCAACCCCGAGGCCGACCGCAAGCGCTTCTATGTCAGCCCGGGCGGCATCGTGGTCATCGCCAAGGGCGACGTCATCCAAGCTTAGGCGGTGGCCTCACCCGCCTTTCGGCGGCTTGAATCCTATGGCAGGCTGCGGCTCCTGAGCGGGAGACATCAGGTGGCGGATGGCGTCGAACACGGCGCGTATCTCGACCGCGTGTTTGCCGAGCGTACTCTCATGCTCGCCTAGGCGCCGCTCGGCTGCCTCCATCCGACGGGCCAATTCCTTGTTGTCGGCAAGCACCTCGCGCATCCTCACGAAGGCGCGCATGATGGCGATATTGACCTGGACGGCGCGTTCGCTGCGCAGCACGCTGGAGAGCATGGCGACACCATGCTCCGTGAACGCGCGGGGCAAGGCGCGCCGATCGCCGCCCCAACTTGAAGTGCCAATTTGGCACTTCAAGTTCGTCCAATCCTGCGGGGTAAGACCGCCACATGAAGTCTTCGGGGAACCGCCGGAGATTGCGTGTAACGGCGCGGTTGAGCTCCCGGGTTCCCACGCCATAGAGCTGGGCCAGGTGCCGGTCCAGTAGTACCTTGTGGTTCCGGAGCAGAAAGATGCGATCCTCGATGAAACCGGTTGAAATGAGTTCTCCCATGGCTTGCGCCTCCTAATACACATATACGAGCGAGCCGCGATTTGGTTCCATGCCTCTACGGACCGAACAGGCCGCCCCCCCATAAAGGCCTTTGCCGCATTACATGAGCCCGGGCGGCATCGTGGTCATCGCCAAGGGCGACGTCGTCCAGGCCTGACGCCGCGCAGGCCATCGCGCGGCCGTCCTTCCAGATGCAGCTCTGGCTCAAGCTGCTGACCCGGCTGGGTAGGCCCGGTCCCGGCCACGGGAAAATGCTGGGCCGCCGCAACGGCGGCCTTTGCTGGATAGTGGAGCCATTTGTTCATTGCAAAATGTAGGTGGGTGCAATATAATTGGATTCGGTGAGTTCCCAAGAGGCCACAAAGTACAGACGGCAGATATATAGTTCGCTGCACGAGATGAAATGAGAACGGCTGGAGTGAAAATCGTCACATGGAATTGCGCCATGGCGCTTCGGAACAAGCTGTCCGAAGTTGCTGGCCTCGATGCGGATGTGCTGGCACTTCAAGAATGTTCCCGCGCGGACGCTGACCTATTATCCTCGTAGGGCTTGAGGTCGCCTGCTGGGTTGGTGGCAATAGACTCAAAGGGCTGGCACTTGCGGCCAAGCCAGCATTGAAATTGACGGCACACCCAGTTGCTGGGATCGAATGGGCTATCCAAGGCGCCACCGCTGGGCGCAACAAGCTGGGAGTAGTTGCAGCATGGGTGTGCGCGACAAGACATTCGAGCGGACGATACATTCGGCGAGATTCACAAACTTCTGGATAGCAAAGTCGTCGAGGCGTTGCCCAAGCGCTCCATCGTGTTCGGCGATTTCAACAGCAATACGATTTGGGACGCTGAACACGGAATGCGCAGCCACTCAAAGGCGGTCGAGAGGCTTGCAGCTCTGGGCTATCGAAGCGCATACCATCATCATGTCGGAGAGGCCCAAGGCAGCGAGTCAGTTCCCACTTTCTTCTTGAATCGAAATCTGAAGCGTCCGTATCATATCGACTATGCATTTATCTCTGAGCGCTTGCGCCGGGATTTGAAAACGGTGGAGATTGGGAGCCCGAGCAGAGAGTTCAAGCGATCACATGCCATTCAGCGTTGAATTCAAGACAAGCCTTGCGCAGGGGGCGTCGAACCAAGGCCTTCAGCCGACGCGCGCTTTAGAGAGGAGTTCCAATGGCACGCGCCTCTGACGCTTGGCGTTAAGCGTCCGTAGCAATGCCGGGTAATAAACCGCTAGCCCCGTTCAGGTGGGCCGGGGTCGGTAGCTCTCGGGCAGGCCGGTGAAGCTGTCCTCCAGCGAACGGAAGCAGTTGTAATAGACCAAGTGCCGCAGGGCCGCAAAGCCGTCCTTCCAGCTGATCTTCTTGCCCTCTAAGCGCGTACGCGGGCAATAGGAGATGGGTAGCTCGAAGAGGCGAGCGCGGGTCTTGGCCACGCAGGCCGTCAACTCGACTTCGATGCCGAAGCGCTGGGAGGTCAGGTTCATGGACTTGAGCAAGTCGGCCCGGAAGACTTTGTAGCACGTCTCCATGTCCGTCAGATATATCCCGGAGAGCAGGTTGCTCGCGATGGTCAGGAAGCGGTTGACGAAATAATGGTAGGTCCGGTGCACCTGCCCGCCGTTATGCTTGAAGCGGCTGCCGAAGACCACGTCCGCCTTGCCGCCCAGGATGGGCTGCAGCAGTGCCGGCACGTCACCCGGGTCGTATTCATAATCCGCGTCTTGGATCATGATGAGGTCTCCGGTGCATTGCCGGATGGCGCGGCTGACGGCCGCGCCTTTGCCCTGGTTGCGGGACTGCTCCAGGACCTGGAAGCCGTGCCGCGCGGACATGGTGTGGAGCACGGCCAGGCTCCTGTCTTGGGAATGGTCGTCTATGAATATCCATTCCCGCGCGATAGGGCAAGGCGCGGCCAGGAACCTCTCGATGAGGGCGGGCAGTTCCCGCTCCTCGTTGTACACCGGGACGATGACGGAGAGTTTTGCCATAGGGTCAGGTCATGGCGCGGCCGGCTGGGACCGGTAGCAGACGCCGTAATCGTCGCGGAGATCCGGAGACCCGCCGTGGATGTGGATGTAGTTCAGGAAGACCAGGGAGACCAGGAATTGGGCCGCGACCAAGCCGCGCAGGATGCCGGGACTTTTCCGCCACGACCAAGCCGCCCACAGGAACATGAATGGAATCGCCACCGTGAGATAATGGGCGGTGATGTTGCCCGTGATCGAGATGAGCGGCCCCATGCCTAGGAGCATGGCTTTGACCTGCCAGGGGATCTCGCGGGGGGAGGATAGGAAGGCGCGGCCCGTGGTCCAGGCCGCGCGCAGAGCGCAGCCCAGGAGGAAGATGTGGGCGGCCGCCATCAGATAGGTGGCATGGCCCAGGAGCAGGGGTTCCTTCAGGAAGCCGTTCCAGAACGCGTGGCGGATGGAATACTTGAGATTGATCCCGAAAGCGATGCCGATCCATTCCGTGTAATAGTGCAGGGTGAAGATGTCCCAGATGTGGCGCGTCTGCAAGGCGCCGGTCCGGCCGCTGGCCAGCTCGTGCAGCCAGGGCAGCATGGGCAGACAGCCCAGGGCGCTGCCCATGAGCCAGGAGACCCAGCAGACCTCCCGCCAACCGCCCCGGCGTTCCGTCCATAGGGTATAGGCGAGGACCCCCAGGCTGAAGAAGAAGCCGCTTGGGTGGATCTGGCCCGCGGCGGCGCCGGCCAGGCCCCAGAGAAAAGCTCCCCAGTTCTTCCGGCGCATGCGGTGGCCGATGAAAATGAGGAAAGTGACCGGCGTCAGGATGTTTTGTATCCAGATCTTCCTGGACCACAGGATGGGCAAGGGTGAGACCGCCGTCAACGCCGCGGTCCAGAGCCAGAGATCCCGTTCCTTGGGTTCAAGTTTCGCCCGGAGCGCCCAGAGCAGGAATGCCAGCAAAGCCAGGCAGTTGAGGACGGCGATCCAGAGCATGAGCCCGACGGGTGAGCCGGAGCAGCGGGCCAAGCATGCCAGCAGCCATATCCCCAGCGGGAAGTTCTTCAGGTTCGTGGATGTCGGCTGGCCGGCGGAGGGCCATGGCGCCTGGCTCTGTGCGATGGCCTGCGCGTGCGCGTAGTTCCATTGCTCGTCGTGCTTCCATTCCATGTCGGCCGGCCATAGGAAGCGCAAGGAAATCCCAGCGAAGAAGAACAGGATTATGAACAGTCGTTGCCAGGATTTCAGGTGAGGATCCTCCGCGGCCTCATTCTACCAAATCGCGGTAGCTGCTTTCGGTATAGGGATTTCCGCAGGCCCGCGCGCCTCGGCCAGGCGCAGCATCCGGTCCAGGAGCGGCAGACCCGGGTTGCCGGATGCCAGCCGCGCGATGCGCTCGCGCCGCAACCGCGCTAGGGGCGCGTCGCCGCGGCGCAGGGCCGCTGCCGCGGCCCAAAAGAGCGCCCGCGGCGAGTCTGGAGCCTGGGACAGGGCCAGGGCGGCGTCATGCTCCAACGCCTTCCGCGGTATGCGCTCCTCGAGCAGCAGGGGCCAGGGCGTGAGATGGCGCAGCCCTTGATAGCCCTGCCCCGCCGAGAGCCGGTTGGGGCCGTCGGTCTTGACGTAGACTGCGGCGGACTCGTCGAGGTAGACCATGGCCCAGTCGCTGCTCGCGGCCAGCGGCAGTCCTGCCGCCGAGCCCGGCCAGGCGTTGACTACGGCCCACTGGAACCCGTGGCGGCTCTCCAGCCGGGAGAAAGCCGCGGGATCGTACATCGCCGACCGAGCCTCGATGATGAAGTCGGGAGGATAGAGCCGGGCGCTACGGCCGTCTACGAAGACCGGGACGCCGGGCTGGAGACGCCAGATGAGATAGCCGCCGAAGGCGACGTCGTTGTAGACCGGGCCCTGCGGGAGGGCTTGCGCGATGAAGCGCGCGGCGCCTTCAGGCAGACGGCCTGGGTCGAAGCCGACACCCCAAGGGACCTCACCTCGCGCCGCGACTGCCGCAGGAGCGAGCAGACCGCAGGCTAGAGCCGCGGTCGGCAGCCAGCCGCGGCTTTGGACGAGAGGCCGCAGGCGCTGGACTGCGAATGGTGCGGCGATGATCGCGAAGAACGGGGCCAGCCGGAATCGCGCCAGCATCAAAATCGCGGCGCCCGCCAACAACAGCAGGTCGAATAGCGGGGGCCTGCGGCTCCCATCCGTCTCCCGCCCCCACAGCAAGGCCGCCAAGGCCAGCACGCAGAGCAGCCCCAACGCCGGGTCGTAACGGATGAAGAGATCCCACGAGGCTGGCGCCCATTCGGCCATGGAACGGCTCAAGGCGCGCACTTGCCAGGGGCCCATAAAGATGCCGGGGCCGAACGGGCTCAGGTAGGTGGCTAAGGTCGCGGCCAGAGACGCCGCGAAGGCCTTTCGCGAGGGCTTGCTGACCGCGTAGACCCAGGCCGTGGCCGCGCCTAGGATGGCAAAGCCGTGCACATTGGCCCAGAGCAATTGCACGGGCACCAGCAACCAAAGCCAGCAGCTTCTTTCCTTCTGCCGGTGCTTGTTCAATATCCACAACACAAGCGCAAAAAAAGTGAAGCTGAAGAGTGCAGGCCTGAGGATGAAGAACGGCGAGACCGCGGCCACCGCTAAGGCGGAGCCGGCTAGGCCTACGGCAGGATCCGCGCGCGGGTCGCGCGCCAGGGTCCAAGCCATGGCGCCTATCGCGAAGGCCGCCAGCAGGTGCAGGCCGGGGAAGCCGGCCCAGCGTTGGACCGCATAAAGAGCCAGGTCCGAAGCATACTCGTATGGGACTGGGCGGCCGGCGAATGTGTAGGACCAGGCATCGGCTTTGATGGTCGCGCGGGCCGCGGCCGCCGCCCGGCCCACGGCCAGATGCCAGGGGAGGTCCGGGTCTGAAAGCCGGCGTCCCGCGGCCAGCAATACGGCCGCGGCGAGGCAGATCCAAGCCAGTCTTTTGGCGGCGCTATCGGTGAGCGCCACCTTCACATCTGTTCGGGCGCGCTCACGCCCAGCAAGCCCAGGCCCTCGGCGATGACAAAACTAATGCCGTAACACAGCACGAGGCGAGCGCTGGACACATCGGCGGCCTGCGGGTCGATTACCCGGCAACGCTCGTAGAAGGGATGGAACAGTCCGGCCAGCTCCAGAAGGTAATTGGCCAGGGGATGCGGGGAGAGCAGCTTCTCGCAATCCTTGAGTACCTCGGGGAACCAGGCCAGCTTGAGGCATAAGCCCCGCTCTTCGGGGCTGGAGAATCCGATACTTTCTGGCAATGCCGGGCGGATTCCTTGTTTTTCTGCCTCCTTCAAGATCGAGCAGATGCGCGCGTGCACGTACTGGCAGTAGTAGACCGGGTTCTCGGAAGACTTCTTCTTGGCCAGTTCCAGATCGAAGTTGAGGTGCGAGTCCGGGGTGCGCATGGCGAAGAAGAAGCGGCAGGCGTCCTTGCCCACCTCGTCCATGACCTCGCGCAGGCGCACGAATTCGCCCGCCCGTTTGGACATCTTCACCGCCTCCTGGCCGCGATAGAGATGGACGAGCTGGTGGATGACCGCGTGAAAGGAATCTGGCGGGTGGCCCAGCGCCGCCACGGCCGCCTTCATGCGCGGCACGTAGCCGTGGTGGTCGGCGCCCCAGATGTCGATGACTTGCTCGAAGCCCCGGGCGAACTTGTCCTCGTGATAGGCGATGTCGGCCAGAAAGTAGGTCGCGGCGCCGCCGGCCTTGACCAGGACCCGATCCTTGTCGTCCTCGGACTGCGCCGCGTCCGAGGTGCCCAGCCAGACGGCGCCCTCTTTTTCGTAGACCATGCCCCGGTCCTTGAGCTTCTGGAGCGCGCCCTCTAGCGCCCCCCGGCCGCGCAGTTCGGACTCCGGGAACCAGCGGTCGAATTCCACGCCGAAGGCCGCCATGTCCGCGCGCTGGCCCGCCAGCAGGGCCTTGACGCCCTCCTGCCGCCAGCGTTCCGGGGTCCAGGAATCGGCCTCGGCCGGGAAGGACTTGGCCAGGTCGGCCACATACTGGCCTTGGTATCCGTCCTCGGGCGGCTCCTGGCCGCGGCGGCGGGCGTAGAGGGACAGGCCCAGGCGCTCCACCTGGCGTCCCGCATCGTTGACGTAATACTCCGCCGCGGCCTTCCGGCCCAGGCGGCGCAGGATGCGGACCAAGGAATCGCCCAGCGTGGCCCCGCGTCCCGAGGCCAGGTGCAGCGGCCCCGTGGGATTGGCGGACACGAATTCGATGAGGACGGCGCGCGCCGGGCCGGCCGAGTCCTGGCCATAGTCCGTCGGATTCGAGACTATCTTGACGAGATTGCCGTTGAGGGCGGCGCGGCTGAGCTTGAGGTTCACGAAGCCGGGGGGGGAGGCCGAAGCGGATTCGAGTTCGGCGAGACCGCCAAGGCTCTCGGCCAGGGATTTTGCCAACTCTAGCGGCGGCTTGCGCGCGGCCTTGGCCATGGCCAGGGGCCAAGGGAGGCACAGGTCCGCCTGCAGTTTGGGCGGGGGCACGGTCAGCGGCAGATCAGCCGGGAGTGCGGCGCCCGCGGTCTCGGCCCAGCCGCGGGCCCGGGTCGCCAAGGATTCTTTGAGGGCGGCGAGCATCATGCTGCGTCAGGAACGGGCTCGGCGGCGGGCCCGCTGCGGAGCCTTGCGGCAGGCGGGCGGCGCCTTTTCCTCTTCCCAGGCCACGGGCCGGGCTTGGTGGTAGAGCTTTTCCAGATCGTAGAAGCGGCGGGAGTCTTCCGTCATGAAATGCGCCATGAGGCCTCCGAAGTCGAGCACACGCCACTGCGCGCTCTCGGGTCGGGCCCGGCGCAGGGCGGGGCGGTGCATCTCCTTGGCGGCCTTGCTCACCTCATATTCGATCGCTTCCAGATGCGGTTGGGAGTTGGCCGTGGCGATGAGCATGTACTCGATGATAGGGCTCTGTCGCCGCACGTCGAGTAACACGACCTCCTCGGCTTTCTTGTCCGAGGCGGCGCGCGCCAGGGCCTGGCCTAGGGACTTGAAGGAGTTTTTCATAGCCGGGCCGCGCAGCGTATGGGAGCTGATATCATGGCGTCATTGTACCAGTTTTGGAGGCGGGCCCGGCTGGCATACTTCAAGGAGAATAGCAGTCCTCGCCGATGACTACCGTGACATCGACCAGGCGCTTGAGGTCCACCTGCGTCATGGCCTGAGCCGTGGGGCAGTCCAGCATCCGGAGCACCGCGGCGGCGTTGGCGAAGTCGCCGGTGCGGTCATAGACCACGGTGCGCGTACCTATGGCGTTGCCCACGGACGTGACGTCCGCGCCGCCGGAACGCAAGATGTTTTTAACGCGGCTGGCCGCGCCGGGCCGGGCCGACGCGTTGAGCACCTCTGCGGTCGGGCGCTGCGGCGCGGGTCTCACGGCACCCGGGTTGAGCAACCGTTCCATGAAGGGGCCGATCTGGTCCTCAGGAGGCAGTTCAGCGGGGCGTACGGCTTCGGGACGCAGGCGCTGCAACTCTAACGCCAGGAGCACCCGGTCGAACCAAGGCCAGGAGGAGCCGGCGCCCGAGCCGCGGGACCCTAGCAAAGCGGGCCATAGCCGCGCGCCGGTGCGGCGCAGTATCCATTGCCGAGCCGCCAGGGCAGGTTCGTCCTGCATCGGAGGCGCTTCTCCCCGCCAAAGGCGTAGCCCCGACCAATCCTTCCAGGCCGGTACCAGGGGTCCCAGGGCGGCCTCGGCTGCTTCTGCCATGCGTCCTGCCGCGGCAGCCGGGCTGGCGCCGTTGCGCCGCGCCGCGGCGAAGGCGCTTTCCAGCCTGCCGCCGCTTGGGACTCGGAGCAAGCCGGGCAGATGCACGAAATCGAGGGTCCGGCGAGTGGGTTGATAGACGGCGAGAAAAAGGTCGGGAACCTCCAGGCCGTTGCCGGTATCCAGCGCCAGCCAAGTCAGCACCGGGCGGGACTGGGTAAAAGAGCGCGCCAACGCGGATCCATGTTCCATCCAGGCCAGGGCCAGCACGCCGGCCATGAGGGCGCAGGCAAGCAGGACCCCAAAAACGGGGGGGCGGTTCATGGTTTGGCGCCGATTCGGTTCCATAAGGAGACGGAGAGGGGATGCAGCCAACGACCGTGCTCCAAGGCGTGGCGCAGTTTGGCGCTCAAGGCCTGTGCGAATGCGGCATCGAGGTCCCGGAACGACAGCCAACGCAGGGCTGCGGCGTGAGGATGGGTCCGGTCCTCAGATACCGCGTCCGCCACGTAGAGGAGGGTCTCCAGGCGCGACATTCGCGGCGCGCCCAAAGTGTGGCTGCGCACTGCGGCCAGGACCTCTTGGTCGCGGCAGCCAAAGCGGCGGCGTGCCAGGTCCGCCCCCACGTAGGCGTGCAGGAGTCCGGGTTGCCGACGGATGATCTCGCCAAGGCGCGGAGCGCGCAGATGGCGCGCCCGGGCATAAGCCGCGAGGCGGCGGCGCCGTATGAGCCGCCCACAGTCGTGCAGCAGCGCGGCCCAGGAGGCGCGTCGGGGGTCCTCTCCCCAGCGCAGGGCCAGCGCCTCCGCCAATTTGCGCACGGCCAGGATATGGGCGAACCGACCGGGCTTGAGTCCGGCCTTGAGCGCCGCCATCAGTCCGGCGTTATAGAGGCCGCGCCGGGCGATGAGCGCGGCGATTCGGGGATGCAGCCCGCGCGAGCAGTCGCGCCCTGCGGCTAGGTCTGCGCGCAGTTGCGTCGAGGACACCGGCGGCATGGGCCGGGCGATGACGCTGAAATGAGGGGGAAAGCGGTGCGCGGCGGCGCCGGGCCGCCGCGCTGTCCACCACCGGCAGATCCGGGCCAGGCGTTCGGGTGCCCGCCAGAGGCTCCAGGCCGCGGCCCCGTCGGAGCCGACCGCGAAATGGAGTTCCCAGTCAGGATGTTCGGACTTAAGAGCGGCCAAGGTTTCAATGGTGTAGACGCGCCGCTGGCCGAGCATCTCCCGCGTGTCGATGCGGGCAATGCGCCGCCAACGTTCGGGCAGGGAGGGGATCAGCCCGACGCGCAGCATGCGCAGGCGTTCTTGGGCCGCGGCGCGCGGGCTGGGCTTGAGCGCGGCGTGATAAGCCGGGACGATGAGGATGCGGCCGGGCCGGATGCGCTGGGCCGCGGCGACGAGCAGGGCGGTGTGCCCGACATGGGGCGGGTCGAAGCTCCCGCCGAAGACCAGGACCTTCACGCCATGATTGTACTTAATCTGCCGGAGCGGTTTCCTTGGCTCATAGGGTACCCCAATGCAGGTCAGGAGAAAGTTGAACTCCGGATGGCCCGCCGCAAGGGCGAACTTTTGTCTAGCGGCGCGCGGAAGGCATGGTGACGATGAGCCGGGGCCGCGTGTGGTTGGTTGTGTGTCTAGAGGAGGTCGCGACGGGGACGCTTTGAGTCTTAGCGCAGGGAGGCAGGGATTTGCCGGCCGCCAGCATTGCCCCCAGGGAGGATTTTACCTTTCGGCGCGCAGGTTGCCGTGTTGACGCAACTTGCCATGAGTCTTTCTTGATAGCTTCCACCATAAATTATTATATCAGTTATTGATGGCGCGGCCCTTCCTTAATAGACTTGTTTCACGCAAGATGAGCCTGGAATCCTTGAGCCGGTCGATTAGAATCTACTTGACGCTACCGGCTCGATACATGATGACATGCACGGGCTCTATCGTGACCAGCCCTTCAGCGATCATCTCATCGAGTTTAGGGATAAGCGTTTTGATCTTTTCTTCGGTGTCAACGATTTCAACCGACATGGGCAAGTCATAGGAAAGTTCTAATAATTTGGCGGTATGGATGTGCGCTCCGCGCCCGAATCCCAGGCAGCCCTTGATTGCAGTCGCGCCGGCCATGCCGAGGGTCCGGGCTTCCTTGACGATGGCTTCATATAGAGGCAATCCTTTCCATTTCGCCTGCTCCAATACGAAGATGCGCAGCAGTTTTTGTTCGCCTTCAAGCTTGGTATGCATATAATCTCCCTCTAGATAACCGCGCCCAGGTGCTCTCCAACGCGGAATAACAGGAATCCTAACAAACCGCTGCCAAAGAAGTTCATTGAAGCGCGCAGCATCTCTCCATCATTGATAAGATTAGAAGTTTCGAGTATCAATGTGGAAAAGGTGGTGTAGGCTCCGCAAAAGCCGGTCATCAGAAGCATCCGGTCGTTGGGGCTGAGGGCGGATTTAACTTCCGCTAGGCTATTGAATACGCCGATCAATAGGCATCCTGAAAGGTTGACCGCCATCGTGCCGTACGGAAAGTCCGTCCCGGCTACCTTATAGATCCAGGTGGCAAGAAGATACCTCGCCGCCACGCCTGCTATGCCGCCGATGGAGAGATTTCGCCATTTATCCATGATTCACCGATCCATTAGTGTGCGGTTGCGCTTTATCGGACAGAGCCTGCTCCAGGTTGTAGCTGCTGCCGTACGAGCCGGACCTGCGGCGACGCTGGCTTGGCGGTCCCTGCCTGGAGGTGGATCAAAGTGCTTGATCGCCTCAGAATAGAACCCAGCGGAACTGATGACCTCGTCCTCAGCGGGGCCGCTCTGGATGCCGATGTCCCGTATGGCCCTGTGAATGGACTTGGCATCATCGGCCGATAGGCTGGCAGCGTCGTATTTGGAGATGGCATTCAAAGTGGCTGCCTTCTGTTTCTGGGTGACGGCTTGGGAATCGCCGCGTGGGGGTGTTCCTCTTCTTCCATCATCCGGTTGAGCCTGGGTGGCGCCGGTCAGAATGCCGCATAGGCACAGGCTGCTGATCAGCGAAGAAGATGTCGGTATCATAGGATCCCGGTCCATTATACTTGTTCAGACCGCCAGTGGCGATGCTGTGCTGATTAATTTGTAAAATGGATTCCAGAGGCGCAATGCGCATAACCCTGGTCAATCCCCCCTCGGTGATATCAAAAGCCTGGGCTTAATGGAAAGGACTGGCATGGTAAATCTCAAGAGATATGTCTTGTTTTTCTTCGCTTGCGTTACCCTCGGATATGCGGTCCACTATTGGGGCCTTCAACGCGGACATATAGACTTTATAACTGATTCATGTTGTTCAAGCTGCTGCGCCTTTACGGATGTACGCGTAGATCGTTTTTTTGATTTCAATCTAAAGCACTTCTGCGGTAGTTATCCTCCGCTGCATACCATGATCGCATCTAATCTGCTGTCTTGGTCCAGGAGCTATTCCTGGACGGTTTTCCTGCTGAACTCTTTCTATTTGCTGCTGCTGACCGCCGCCATCTATCTGCTGGGCAAAGAATTAGGGAACGCTTTGACCGGCTGTTTCGCCGCTCTCATCATGCTGCTATATCCCCACACATTCTTCCTGTTCCACATGTACAGCCTGGACCTGCCCTTGGCTGCGGTTGTCACGTTGAGCATGTGTTTCTTGATCAAATCACGATCGTTTGATTCCCTTCCCTGGACGTTGGCTTTCTCGGCGAGCTTGGTTTGGGGAATTCTAATCAAAGATACTTTTGGCGCATTTTTGATCGGCCCGGTGAGCATATCCGCCATTGCCGCTCTCAGACGGATTGCCAAGCAACGGAAGTTTGGGCAGATCCTGAATCTGGCGGTTCCTATATTGATCGCGGGGCCGGTCATCTGCATGTTTTACTTGAAGCGGCGCTACTTGCAAGATATTTCCCTGGCGAGGCTGTCAAGTGAGAGCACTTTCGGGATGATGATGCCGATAGCCACGACCGGACTATGGGAATATCAGCTTACGCCTCTGTTTTTTCTTCTCTGGGTGGCTGGTCTTGCCGTATTCCTCCGTCGGCGTGTCTCGGCACGATGGCTGATGATCACATGGATTGTTGTGCCCAATTTAATAGTTGCGTTAATGCCGCATTGGAAATCCGTCCGCTATGTCATGCCGGCGCATCCGGCGTTCGCCTTGATCAGCGCTTTTGTGGTGGGCTGGGCTGTTAATAGAATCAAGACCAAGTCCGTCGTCGTCTTGATATCTGTCGTAGCTCTTGCCGGATCCTGGCAGATCATGGATTTGGTTTACGGCGAGAAACTGCTATCGCTAAGAGTGGGAAACTGGCATTACTTCCGCCAGGATTGGGATTCCTGCCTCTCCCTAAACCGAAGACGCGAGGCGGAGGCGACCTTTCTGGCTTTGAGCAAGCAAATGAACCTGTTGCCTGGGCACAAGTTTAAAGTGATTACGAATTCCCGGCCCCCGATCTCATTGCTGGTCGAACGCTATGCGGCTTTAAAGGGCGCGCACCTTTACATGGTGTATCCTTTGCAATTAAAGCGAGAGGATTGGGAGCGGAATTTGCATGATACGGAATGGTTTATCCTCATACCTCGCGGCCCGGTCTCTCGCGACATAATGCGTGAAGGATTTCCTTTCAATTGGCTTGTCGACGATTATAATGAGGTTATTGCAACCGGATATAACAAACCTCTTGACGGCGAAACGCTTGCGCGTATGAAAATGGCATGGGACGCAATCGCCAAACATTTCATCCTTGTCAGCATATCGAGATATGATTATCAATGGATATACTTGTATCGGCGGCCAGCTGTCCTGCCCGGTGCAGCCGCGCCAGTCCCGCGGCGTCGCGTCGGTCTATCTTAATCTTGTCGCCCGGTTGCGGTGGACCTGGTATCCGCTGTCTTCAGCGCGGCGGGACTATTCTCGGATTTCATCGTCTGTGAGACGGCGGCCGGACCGCGGTTACGATAGGCTCCTTGTGGACAGCGCTTTGGCAGTTAAAGTTCCGCTTGTGGTATCATCTGGTCACTGTCCATTGGAGTGATGATGAAGAGTATCCTGGTCGGGCTGGGTTTGGCTCTTTCGGCTTGGGGGGCCGGCGCACCGTCGGCTTTCTGCGCTCCGGCGCAGATCATCATCATCCGGCATGGCGAAAAGCCGGCCACGGGCAATGAATTGAACGAGCAGGGATTTCAGCGGGCGCAAGCGTTGGTGGGATTTTTCAAGAGCAGCCCTCTGGTCACGCAGTACGGCGCTCCGGCGGCGATCTATGCCATGGCGCCCGGCTCCCTGCGGCCCATTGAGACAGTGACCCCGCTGGCGCAGGCCTTGGGGCTGACGCTCCACAAGGATTTTACGAGGGACCAGCTCCAGCCTCTGGTGGACGACATCATGGGAAACCCGGCCTACGCTGGGCATATGGTCCTGGTTTGCTGGGAGCACAAGATCATCCCGGACATGGTCAAGACCTTCGGCTACGATCTGGCGCCCCAGCAATGGCCGGATGATGATTTCTACAGCGCCTGGATCTTAAATGTCTCGGGCGGGAAAGTGGCCGGATTCCACGCCATCTCCGAGGATGTTGTGCCTGGAGACCCCTCGAACTAGCGCTTGGCCCAGTGAGATACGGCGGGGGCCAGTTCGATCTTCTTGATTTCCCTCGTCGCGCTGTTGTAGCGCAGGAGACGCACCTTGTCGCCGGGCTTGATGTCTGCCAGCTTGGCTAGCTTCTTATCCCGGATGATCTTGCTGGCCTCGGTCACGATGAAGTCCCGGCTCTTCCCCATTTTGGTTTTGGCCCAAAGTCGGTTGGCTGTCAGCTCCACGGACTCTACGCTGCCGGCCATCTTCGTCCAGCGGATGCGTCCCGCCGGATCCACGGGCGCGGCCGTAACGGCCGGACGTGGCTGTCGGGACGCCTTCTTCTGCGGGATCATCCGCGCCGCGATGTGCTCCAGCAGATCCCGGGACACGTCGCTCATCAGCGTGTAATACTGGCGGTCATGCTGGAAGGCGTAGACCTTGCCGGTGCTTGCCAGCCGCAGGGCGCCCGGCGGTGAGAGCGGCGGCGCGGGGCGACTCATCCCGCCCCGAGGCAAATTCACCGGTTTGTCAGTCAAGAAGATTGAGAGCACGGCCAGGCCGTGCGTGAAGCGCAGATGTCGGACCATTTCCTTGCCGACCTCGAAGTAGTCCGCGCTCTCGAAGGCGAAGCCACCGGGCAGCATATCGGGCAGGTCCGTCTCGCGGCCGGTCGTCTTCTCCAGTTCGTCGATGGAAAGGAAATCCGGCGTCATGTCTCCTGTCACCGGCACGGAGGAGTCGATGCTGAGCTTGAATGTCACATCCGAGAGGGACGGATTCAGCTTGAAATGCGTGAAGCGCGCGATGGTCGCGAACTGCATGCCGGGGAGGAATCTCTTGATGGAAAGGATGATCTGAGTCTCGGTGTCTATCCAAAGCAGCTGGTGGGGCTTGCCCGCCACCAGTGGCCGCAGGACTAGGACCCAGGCCTTGCGGCCCGCCACGGAGTCCGGGCCGGTCACGGAGAGCCGGTAGTTCTTGAGCAGAAGTTCTCTTTCGCGTTCCGGCATCATGAGTTTGGTGGCGGTACGCACGGCTTCTCCGGTTACGGCCTTGCCTGGATGCGCCAGCCAAGTGGTCTCATTGGCGCCGTCGCTGACTATCGACCGTGTGACGCTGCCGTCGGGGGCCAGGAATTCCCAGCGGTAGCGGTTGGTCGGGCTGTAATAGACCTCCACCTCTTCGGCGTGGGTCTGCCGGCCGGACCATTGCGTAACCGTGAGATGGCCCTGATAAGGCCGGTCCGGGGCGCTCAGGGCCGCGTCGAGCAGAGGCTGGGCATCCGGCAACGCTCCGGCCGCAACGGGGGGCGCGGCGAACCAGAGCGCCAGGAGGAGGAGGGGGAGCCTATTCCTGATCGGGCGAATCGCCATAATAGGCGTTGAGCTGGGCGGAATAGTTCGAGGCCACCAACTCGCTGGCCGGCACCAAGGATTCGGCCGTGTATCGCGAATGGGCGGCGAGCAAAGGCTCCAGCGGGATGCCCTGTTCGGGTAGGGCGCGGCGCGCGCCGAACCAAGCCGCGACAACCAAGACCGCAGCCGCGAGCGCGCCGGCCGGCACCAGGATGGAGACAGGCGGCCGGAGGCTGTCAAGGACTCGCCGCCATAGCGGCCGTGCCAAGCGGCCTTCAAGTTGGGCGACCAGATCCGGCGGCATGGCGCGCCTTGGGGCGCGGGCCAGCAGGGACTTGGCGGAGCGCAGGGACGCGCAGGACTCTCGGCAGGACGCGCAGGCCGCGATATGGTCCCGGACTTCGGCCGCTTCGTCGGCGCCGAGTTCTCCGTCGATAAAGGCGGAAATCAGCTCGCCTTCGCCATGTATTCTCATTGCGATTTCACCCCTGTCCTGCGTAACTGCGTGAAAGCCGCCCGCACCAGCTCCCGCCCTTGGTGGATGCGCGAGCGTACGGTGCCCACTGGGCAGGACATAATCTCGGCAATATTTTCATAGGACAAGCCTTCCATGTCGCAGAGCGCCACCGCGGCGCGGTAATGCGCCGGCAGCGTATTCAAAGCCTTTTGCACCAGTTCATCATCCTCTCGTCGCAACAACTTCGAGTCCAGCTCGGGATCCTGCCCGGGCAACAACTCGTCCCAAGACGTTTCCTCACGGGGAGGCGGCGCGTCTAGCGATACGGTGTGGCTGTGCGCGTAACGCCTTACCTCATCGAGAAAAATATTGTGCAGAATTTTGTACAGCCAGGTCTCGAAAGGTCTGGACCGGTCGAAAGAGCCCAAATGCTCCCAGGCCCGTACGAAAGCTTTCTGGACCAAGTCCCGGGCATCCTGTTCGTTTCCCGAGAGGCGAAAGGCGAAGTTGTAAGCCTTTTCACCGCATTGGCGGATCAACTCCGAGAAATCCCCGGCAGCATCCCCATGTATATTACGGCCGGAGGGGCGAAAGGTTCGCGGGTTCACGGGGCGGTTTTGAGCTTCGCGCGGGCCCGGTGACGCCGCAGGGCGAGCCGGATGAGCCTATCGATGAGCTCGGGCGTCGCCACGCCCGAGGCCTGCCAGAGCCGAGGGTACATGCTGATCTCGGTGAAACCCGGGATGGTGTTGACCTCGTTGAACCAGAGCTTCCCGGTCCTCTTGTCCAGCAGAAAATCGGCCCGGGCCATGCCATAGCCGTCCAGGGCGCGGAAAGCCAGCAGGGCCAGCTCCCTCACCCGCCGGGCGCTTGCGGCCGGGATGGGCGCCGGGACTTTGAGCTCGGCACCCTCCGGATCAAGATATTTGGCCTGATAGCTGTAGAACTCCGAACGAGGCGCGATCTCCCCGCAGATGGAGGCCTTGAGCTCCAATGGGTCGCCCGGCCTAGCCCAAGGGTCTCCCAAGAGCGCGCATTCGATCTCCCGGGCCGGCAACCCCTTCTCCAGGATGACCTTGTCGTCATAACGGAAGGCTTCTCGGACTGCGGGCAGGAGCCGGTCCTGCGTCGTGACCTTGGTGATGCCCACGGACGAGCCCATACGCGCGGGCTTGACGAAGAGCGGCAGTCCCAGCCGCCGGGCCAAAGCGGGGGCGTGGTCTGGATGGCGGACCACGGCATAAGGAAGAATGGGCAAGCCGGCCAGGACGCCAAGCCGTTTGGAGACCTCCTTATCCATGCCCGAAGCTGAGCCTAGGACGCCGCAGCCGACATAAGGGATCTCCGCCAGTTCCAAGAGTCCCTGCATGGTTCCGTCTTCACCCAACGGCCCGTGCAGGACCGGAAAGACCACGGATGCCCAGGCCAGGGCGGCGAAGGGCGCAACCGGCCGGGAGCCTGCCATCAGGGCCTTTTCGCTTGCGCCGACGCGGCCGCTCAAGAGCTTGCAGTGGGAACTCCGCCAGCTGCCCTTGCGGTCGATGTAGACCAGCTTCGCCTCGTAGCGTTTTGGGTCAAGGTTGTCCCAGACCGTGCGCGCCGACACTAAGGAAACGGCATGCTCGGCGGACTTGCCGCCGCAGAGGACCAGGACGCGGAGCTTCTTCAAGGCAGCCTCCTCAGATCTAGTTCCATCCCTTGAGCGCGGCCGCGTAGACTGCGGTGGCCGTCGGGATCGAAAAGCACGAAAATCTTTTCCTTAATAGAGTTTGTCTCTTCTGAAATAAAATCCGCCACAGCGCGGCCCATGGGCTTATTCTACCACCCTTGATTCAGCGGCGCAATAAAGATATTCTCTTACCCCCACGATATGTTGGGAACCCTCGCTATAATGCATCCGGACGTTGAGAAAATCCTCATTGGCCCCGAAGCCCTGCAGGCCCGCGTTGCGGAGCTGGGCCGGCAGATTTCGCGTGATTACGAGGGCCGCCATCCGACCTTGCTGGGGATACTCAAGGGCTCCGTCGTTTTCTTAGGCGACCTGTTGCGCGCCGTCACCTTGGATTGCTCGGTGGACTTCATAAGCGTCTCGTCCTATGCGGGCCGGACCTCCACCGGCGAGGTGCGCATGCTCCTCGACCTGCGCGAGAGCGCCCTGGGCAAGGACCTTCTCATCGTCGAGGATATCATGGATTCTGGCCTGACTCTGCATTACCTGTTGACCACCCTCAAGGCCCGCAACCCCAAGTCTTTGGAGGTCTGCACCCTCTTGGACAAGCCAGACTGCCGCAAGGTCTCGGTCTCGGCCAAGTATGTGGGCTTCCGGATCGCCAATGAGTTCGTTATAGGCTACGGGTTAGACCACAACGAGAAATACCGCAATCTGCCTTACGTCGGGGTGCTAAAAAGTGGAAAATAAGAACATTCGGCAGCTGCTGATGTGGGCTCTGGCTTTTGCCTTGATTATCGTCCTGTTCCAGAACCTCAAGAACACGCCGAGCGAGGTGGAAATCCCTTACTCCGCCTTCAAGGCCAAGCTGCGCGACGGGCGCGTGAATCAGGTCAAGGTCCGGCCGGACCTCATTCGCGGGGAATACAAGGATGATGCCGGACATGTCCAGCATTTTCGAACCTTGCCCATGCCTGACCTTAAGCTGGTGGAGGAGCTGGAGGCTTACCATGTCCAGGATTTTCAGGGCGAGGCGGACCGCAGCTGGCTGACCAGCGTTGTCTTCAACTTGGGGCTTTTCCTGCTGTTCTTCGGCCTGTGGTGGTTCTTCGTCATCCGTCAGGTCCAGGGGGGCGGCAAGCAGGCCCTTTCTTTTGGCCGCAGCCGGGCCCGGCGCGTGGACGAAAAGAAGACAGTGACGACTTTCGCGGACGTGGCCGGCTGCGACGAGTCCAAGGAGGAACTCCAGGAGGTGGTGGAGTTCCTCAAGAGCCCCGGTAAGTTCGAGAAGCTGGGCGGCAAGATGCCGAAGGGCGTCCTGCTCTTCGGCGCGCCGGGCACGGGCAAGACCCTGCTGGCCCGGGCTGTGGCTGGAGAGGCGGGGGTGCCGTTCTTCTCGGCTTCGGCTTCGGAATTCGTCGAGATGTTCGTGGGCGTGGGCGCCTCGCGCGTGCGCGACCTCTTTGACCAGGCCAAGAAGGCCGCGCCGGCCGTCATCTTCGTCGACGAGCTTGACGCCGTGGGGCGGCATCGCTTCGCGGGCATCGGCGGTGGCCATGACGAGCGCGAGCAGACTTTGAATCAGCTCCTCATCGAGCTCGACGGCTTCGAGCAGCACCAGGGCATCATCCTGATCGCCGCCACGAACCGCCCCGACGTCATCGACCCGGCCCTGCTGCGGCCCGGTCGTTTCGACCGGCAGATCGCCACCCCCCTGCCGCACCTCAAGGGTCGCGAGGATATACTCAAGGTCCACTCCCGCAAGGTGCGTCTGGGCCCCGATGTGGACCTCTCGATCATCGCCCGGCGCACCCCGGGCTTCTCCGGCGCGGACTTGGCCAATGTCATCAATGAGGGCGCGCTACTGGCCGCGCGCCGCGGCAAGGAGGCGGTGGAGCTCAACGACCTGGAGGAATCCCTTGAGCGGGTCGTGGCCGGCCCCCAGCGCAAGAGCCGCATCATGTCGGATGCCGAGAAGAAGGTCGTGGCCTATCACGAGTCGGGCCACGTCGTGGTAGCCAAGCTCCTGTCCAACACGGATCCGGTGCACAAGGTCTCTATTGTCTCCCGAGGCCAGGCCCTGGGCTACACGCTTCAGTTGCCCAAGGAGGACAAGCACCTGACTTCCCGCAGCGAGATATCCAACCGCCTGGCGGTCCTGCTGGGCGGGCGCTGCGCCGAGGAGATGGCCTTCGATGAGGTGACCACTGGCGCGGCCGACGATTTGGCCAAGGCTTCCAGCTTCGCCATTAAGATGGTGACAGAGTTTGGCATGAGCGAGAAGATCGGGCCGCTCTCGCTCAAGGAACCGGATCGGGAGATATTCCTGGGACGAGACCTTTCGCAGGGCGCGAGCTATTCGCAGAATACCGCCGAACTGATTGACGGGGAGGTCAAGCGCATCATCCTGGCGGCGCAGGCCATGGCTCGGGAGATATTGACCACCCATCGCAAGAAACTTGACGACCTCGCGGCCAAGCTCATCGACCGGGAGGTCCTTTCCGGAGAAGAAATCGATGCCATCTTCCAGGGCGCCGTCTCTTAGCGCGGATCTGGCACCGGCGGTATCGGAAGTTCCGCCGGTGCCGGCCGGACGGATTTCCTTACGGCCGGCGCGGCCGGACTTCATGGCGCTGCTCCGGCGGCCCCGCCGGACGCCCTTGGTCATGGGCATCGTCAACGTGACCCCCGATTCCTTCTATGACGCTAGCCGTGCGGAGCCCGGCGCGGCGGCCGACGACGTGCTGCGCCAGATTGCGGATGGGGCCGACCTCGTGGACATTGGCGGCCAGTCCACGCGTCCCGGCTCGGAGCCGGTCCCCGCGGAAACCGAACTGCGGCGTGTCGTCCCCGTGTTTGAGGCCTTAGCGGGTCGGGTGCGGGTGCCTCTATCGATCGATACGGACAAGGCAGTGGTGGCGCGGGAGTGCTTGGCCGTGGGTGCGTCCGTCCTCAACGATGTTTCCGCCCTGCGCAACGATCCGGACATGCTCGCGGCGGCGCGGAAGGCCGAGGCCGTCATCCTCATGCACCGCGGAGGATCTTCTCCCAAGACCATGCAGGATCGCCCCCGGTATCGCGATGTCGTCGCTGAGGTGAAGACCTTCCTGGCCGAGCGGCGCGAGGCTTTCCTTCGCGGGGGCGGCGACGTGGGGCGGCTGCTCTTCGATCCGGGCATCGGCTTTGGCAAGGACCAAGGACATAACCTGTCGCTTTTGAAGCGCCTGGAATCGCTCGTCGAATTGGGACCGTTGGTCCTGGGTGTTTCGCGCAAGTCCTTCTTGGGGCGAGTGACTCCGGATGGGGGCCCCCAGGATCGCCTGGAAGGCTCCCTGGCCGTGGCCTGCTGGGCGGCCCTGCACGGGGCGGCCATCCTGCGGGTCCATGATGTGCGCGCGACGCGCAAGGCGCTCGACGCTTTGGACGCCGTGCTGGGAGCGGACTAGATTATGGGACAGTTTTTTGGCACCGACGGCGTACGCGGCATTCCCGGTCGTTATCCCTTGACCGAAGGGACGGTCGCGGAGATCGCTGAGGTCGCGGCGCGCCTCTTGCTCAAGCAGGGCTGCCCCGTGGGCGCATCGTCCGTACTCATCGGCCGTGATACCCGCGACTCCGGCCCGGCCATAGGCCGGTGGCTGGCGGAAGGATTCGCGGCGGCCGGCTGCGGAACTTGGGACCTGGGAGTCGCCACGACGCCTGCCGTGGCTTACCTGACCCCGCGCACGGGCGTGGTCTGCGGAGTGGTGGTCTCGGCCAGCCATAATCCCGCCCAATTCAACGGCATCAAGTTCTTCACCCATGACGGATATAAGATGTCGCCGGAACTGGAGGACGCGGTGGAGAAGGGCCTCTCTCCCGAGGGCCAAGCCCGGCTCCGACGGCGCGGAGCGCGCCCCCGGGATGCAGCCGGCTGGGTCCGGCGCTATGAGGAATTTCTGCGCAGCACCTTCCCTTCGCATCTGGACCTCTCCGGGATGCGCTTGGTGGTGGACTGCGGGCACGGGGCGGCCAGCCACATCGCCCCGGCCCTTTTTTCAGATTTGGGCGCCGAGGTGGTGGCGCTCGGCTGCGCGCCTGACGGCCGCAATATTAATTTGCGCTATGGGGCGCTATATCCCGAGCGCATGCAGGCAGCCGTGCGCCGGCATCGGGCCGACTGCGGGGTGTCCTTCGACGGAGACGCCGACCGCGTCATCTTTTCTGATGAGAAAGGACGGATCCTCAACGGCGACCAGCTCATCTGCTTCTCCGCCCTGCACCTTCACCGCGGCGGTTTGCTGCGGGGCGGCAAGGTCGTGCTCACGGTCATGTCCAATTACGGGCTGGTCCGGTTCCTGGAGACTCACGGCATCGGGGTCGTGTCGGTGCCGGTGGGGGACCGCAACGTGACCGAGGCCATCGAGGCCGAGGGCCTGAGCCTGGGCGGCGAGTCCTCCGGCCATATCATTTTCCGCAGCTTCGCCTCGACCGGCGACGGGATATTGACTGCGGTGCAGACCTTGGCCGCCCTGCGCGCTTGCGGCGGGCGGCTGAGCGCGTATCACGCTCTGTTTCGTCCCATGCCCCAAGTGCTGAGGAATCTCGCGGTTGAAGGCAAGGTCCCTTTGGATCGGCTGCCCCGCCTGCGCCGGCTCATACACAGTTGCGAGGCCACCCTCCGGGGAGAAGGACGCGTTTTTTTAAGATATTCAGGCACGGAGCCCCTCTTGCGCATCCTGATCGAGGGGCCTGGCCGCGCCCGCATCGAACGTATGGCCCGCCAGCTCGCCGCGACATATCTTTCTGAGACGGGCCAAAAGGAGCTATCCCAGTGATGAAGAGCGCCAGCGTCGTGAAGCTCGGAGTCAACATCGACCATATTGCCACCTTGCGCCAAGCGCGCCAGAGCCTCGAGCCGGACCTGGTGGCCGCAGCAGCAGTCTGCCGGCAGGGAGGCGCGGATATGATCGTGTGCCATCTGCGTCAGGACCGCAGGCACATCCAGGACGCGGATCTTTTCAATCTTTGCGCTGCGAAAGGAAGGATCCACCTGGAGCTGTCGGCCGTCCCGGAGATGGTCGCCGTCGCTTTGAAGGCCAAGCCCGCTTCGGCGTGCCTGGTGCCCGAGAGCCCCCGGGAAGTCTCGACCCAGGGCGGGCTCAATCTTCGGACGCAGGCGAAGGCCGTGGGCCGCGCGGTGGGAAAGCTCAAAAAAGCCCATATCGCGACGAGCCTTTTCATCGACCCCGAGGCCGCCAACGTGCGCTTGGCTAAGTCCTTAGGCGTCGACATGGTCGAGCTTTGCACTTCCGCGTACGCCCAGGCCGAGGAGAAGGGTCGGCGGGCGGCCGAGCTGGAGCGCCTGGAACTGGCCGGCTATCTCGTCGCTGAGATGGGCATGACCTTGCACGCCGGGCATGCCCTTGACTATCGCAACGTCCGTCCCATCGCCCGGATCCCGCACATGGCGGCGCTCAACATCGGGTTTGCCGTCGTCTCCCGCGCCATGTTCGTGGGACTCAAGACCGCGGTGCTGGAAATGAAGCTCCTGTTGAGCTAGGCCATGTGTGGAATCGTCGGTTACGCGGGGAGCAAGCCGGCCATGCCCTTCATCCTTGAGGGGCTGCAGCGTCTCGAATATAGGGGTTATGACTCGGCCGGCATCGCCGTGGCTGATAATGGCGTCGTCGCGCGCTGCCGGGCGGCGGGCAAGCTCGCCAATCTGGCGGCGGCGCTCCAGCGGACGCCCCTGCCCGGAGTCTTGGCCCTGGGGCATACCCGATGGGCCACCCACGGCAAGCCATCGGAGGAGAACGCCCATCCCCATTGCGACTGTTCGGGCCAGCTCGTCGTGGTGCACAACGGCATCATCGAGAACTATTTTGCCCTCAAGGAGAGCCTCGCCCGCCAGGGCCATCAGTTCGCCTCCGAGACGGACACCGAGGTCCTGGCGCATCTCATCGAGGAGAAGATCAAGGGGCTCAAGAGCGCGGGCCCGGCGGCCGCGCCGGATTTGACCGAGCCGCTGCTCTTCGAGGCAGTGCGCCTGGCCCTGGGCGATGTCTCAGGGGCCTATGCCCTGGCTGTGCTCTGGTCTAAGGCGCCGGGAGTCATCGTTGCGGCCAAGACCGCCTCGCCGCTCATCATCGGCCTGGGTGATGGGGAAAATTTTCTAGCTTCGGATGTTCCCGCTTTCCTGGCTCATACCCGCAAGGCGGTGTTCATGGAGGATGGCGAGATGGCCGTGGTCAAGGCGGACAGCTGCCGCTTTTTCTCTTTGGCGGGCAAGCGCATCGAGAAACCGGTGACCAACATCCAGTGGGACCGGACCATGGCGGAGAAAGGCGGCTACCGCCATTTCATGCTTAAGGAGATCTACGAGCAGCCGACGGCCTGCGAGGATACCATGAGGGGCCGCTTCTTCCCCTTGCAGGATGATGGCGTCCTGTTGCGCGATGCCGGCCTGGACGCGCAGACTCTGCGCCAGGCGCGCCAATTCCATCTCATCGCCTGCGGCACCGCCTATCATGCGGCGCTGGTGGGCAAGTACTGGCTGGAGGCCATGACGGGGGTCGCGGCGCATACCGAGGCGGCCTCTGAGTTCCGCTACCGCGAGAGCACGGTCGGCAAGGGCGACTTAGTCCTGGCCATCAGTCAATCGGGAGAGACCGCCGACACTTTGGCCGCGGTGCGCCAGGCCCAGAAGAAGGGCGCCAAGGTCCTTTCCATATGCAACACAGTGGAGGCTGCCATTCCGCGCGCGGCTGATTTTAACCTTTACACCCATTGCGGGCTGGAGCTGGGCGTGGCCTCCACCAAGGCGTTCATCGGCCAGCTGACGGCCCTGGCGGTGTTCTCCTTGCACGCTGCGGTGGTGCGCGGGCGTATGTCTGAATCCGCCGCGCGGGAGTTCGTCGAAGAGCTGGTGCGGATGCCCGGTGCCATCCGTGCGGCTTTGAAGCTCGACGACCAGATCCAGGAGCTGGCGCGGAAGTTTCGGAAGAAGGAGCATTTTCTTTTCATCGGGCGCCATGTGAACTATCCTATCGCCTTGGAAGGCGCGCTCAAGCTCAAGGAGATATCCTACGTGCATGCGGAAGGCTACGCCGCGGGCGAAATGAAGCACGGCCCCATCGCACTGATCGACGAGGACGTCGCCGTTCTGGCTATCGCCACGCGCTCCCAGACCTTTGAGAAGATGGCCTCTAACTGCCAGGAGGCCAAAGCGCGGGGCGCCCAGGTCATCGCCATAACGACGCAGGGCGACCCGCCTTTGCCGGGGGCGGATTTCCGGCTGGAGCTGCCCGCTGTGCCCGAACTGCTGGCCCCATTGGTCAATGTCGTGCCCTTGCAGCTCTTCGCCTATCACATCTCGGACCTGCGCGGTTGCGATGTGGATCAGCCGAGGAATCTGGCCAAGAGTGTCACCGTCGAGTAGCCTGCCGTATCGAGTGCAATTCAGCCGGCCCCGCGGTGGGGGCGTGCGCCTGCGCTATCTGGGGAGGCCTTAGGTGGACATCGGCCTCGACATCGTGGAGATCCGCCGCATCCGCCGGGTCATCCGGCGCACGCCAGCTTTCCTGGACCGGGTGTTTACCAAGCCCGAGATCGCGTATTGCCGGCGGCACAAGGACCCCTGGCCGCATTTCGCGGTCCGCTTCGCCGCCAAGGAAGCGGTCTGGAAGGCCCTGGGTCAAAGCGGGGTCGCCTTGAAGGATATCTCGGTGGCGCGTGACAGCCGCGGTAAGCCCGGGGTTCTCATAAAAGGCCGGCGGGCGCGCCGTTTGAAGCTCTCCTTGTCGCACAGCGAGGACTACGCCGCGGCCGTGGCCCTTCAGGAGGATGCCCGATGAGGCCTCTTTCCAAGTCCGAGCTGCGCGGTGCTCTGGTGCCGCGCGAGCCGGAGGATCACAAAGGCGTCTTCGGCCATGTCCTGCTCGTGGCCGGATCACGCCGCATGGCGGGCGCCGCGATCCTGGCGGCGCGCGCGGCCCTGCGCTCGGGCGCGGGCCTGGTGACCGCCGCGGTGCCGGTCGGCATCCAGCCGGTGGTGGCGGGACAAGCTCCGGAGGCGCTGACCTTGGGCCTGCCAGAGAACTCGTCTGGTTGCCTGCGGCCGGAGGGCGCGGCGCGCCTGCGCGCGGCGCATCGAGAGGCACGGTACTCGGTCCTGGCTTTGGGGCCAGGCCTTTCCCAGCATCCGGAGACCGCTAAGTTTGTGCTCCTGATGTTGAAGTCCCTGCCGCTGCCTGTGGTGGTGGACGCCGACGCTTTGACCATCCTTGCGGCCCAGGAGTCAGCGGCCGCGCGCCGGCTCATGCAGGGGCGCGTTCAGCCCTGCATCCTTACTCCGCATCCGGGGGAGATGGCGCGTTGTCTCGGGGTCGGGACCGGCCGCGTGCAGGCCGACCGGGAGGGATGTGCGAGACGGCTGGCGCGGGCCTGGAAAGCGGTGGTGGCGCTCAAAGGCTGCGGGACCTTGATCGCGAGCCCTGCGCGGATGGCCATGAATCCGACGGGGGGGCCGGGGCTGGCTAAGGGTGGGACTGGCGACGTTCTTACCGGGTTGATTGCGGGCCTCTGGGCGCAGATGCTGGCGTCGCAACGCCTGCCCAAGGATCCGGCTTTTTGCGCCGCGGCTTTGGGGGCGTGGCTACAGGGCAGAGCCGGAGAGCTGGCGGAGGCGGAGAGGACGGGCTACGCCATGACGGCGCAGGATGTCATTGAGCACTTGCCGGCGGCTTTCAAGGAACTGCTTTGAGAGTGGCGGCCATGCTGTCCTTGTTCCTGGCAGTGGCTGCCTTGGCCCCGGCTCCGGTCCGGGCGGACGCGTTCGCCCAAGGCAACGCCGAGTTCGCCTTGGATATTTACGGGCGCGTAGCTGCCGAAAAGAAAGGGAATGTGTTCTGCTCGCCGTACAGCATCTCCTCGGCTCTCGCCATGACCTATGCCGGCGCGGCCGGCGAGACCGCGCGCCAAATGGTTCGCGCGCTGCGGCTTCCGGAGCCGGGCGCGGCCGCGCACGAGGCATTCGGCCGCCTGACCCGGGCGTTCAACGCCGAAGGCAAAGAGGGCCGGATCGGCCTCGTCGTGGCCAATGCCCTCTGGGGACAGAGGGGCTTCGCTTTTAAGAAAGAATTCCTGGACTTGACGAGCAGCCGCTATGGCGCCGGCCTGCATGAGTTGGATTTTCAGGCCGATCCCGACTCCGCGCGTAAGACCATCAACGCCTGGGTCGAGAAGGCTACCCGGGGAAAAATCAAGGGCCTCGTCCCTGTCGGCTTGCTGGAGCGCCGCACCCGTCTAGTCTTGACCAACGCCGTCTTCTTCAAGGGTCGTTGGGCGGCCGCATTCCAGAAGGGACAGACCAAGAGCGAGCCGTTCTTCCTAGGCGATGGCGGCAAGGTCGATGTCCCTCTGATGCATCAGACCGGCGACTTCTCCTATACGGACGGTCCTGACCTACAAGGATTGGAACTGCCGTATCAAGGCGGCTCGCTTTCCTTGGTCATCCTTCTGCCCGGAAAGCCGGATGGGCTGGGGGCTCTGGAGAAGGGTCTGTCCGAAGCCGCTTTGCGCGGATGGTTGGGCCGCCTTGCGCCCGCCCAGGTCGCGGTGGTTTTGCCGCGGTTCAAGGCGGAATCGCAATTTCAACTGGGCGACTCTTTGCAGGCCCTGGGGATGCGGGACGCGTTCAGCCAAAGCGACGCGGATTTTTCGGGGATGGACGGGCGCAAGGACCTTTATATTGGCGCGGCCATCCACAAGGCTTTCGTGGAGGTCAACGAGGAGGGGACGCAGGCCGCCGCCGCGACCGCCGTGGTGATGAGCCGGATGCTGGCGGTCCGTCATCGGTTCGTGGATTTCCGGGCGGACCATCCTTTCCTGTTCCTCATACGTGACCGCGCCACGGGCACCATCCTCTTCATCGGCCGCCTGACGGACCCAGCGGCCGCGTCCTGAAATGGTCGTTACCACCAAGAGCGAGGCGCAGACCCTGTCATGGGGGCGCCGCTTGGGGCGCCTGCTCAAGGGCTGGGACGTCGTGTGCCTCCATGGCGAGCTGGGCAGCGGCAAGACGACCTTGACCCGCGGCTTGGCGCGCGGCGCTGGCTCGCGCAGCCGCGTGGCCAGCCCGACCTTCAGCCTGGCCCGCGTCTACCGCGGGCCGCGCTGGATCATCTATCATCTCGACCTCTACCGTGTAGCGGCCAACCAGACTCGGGATATCGGCCTGGAGGAGTTCGTATCCGACCCGCGCGGCATCTGCATCGTGGAGTGGCCCCAGGCCGGCACGGCCTACTATCCGAAGGACCGCCTGGAGGTCCACCTTTCACATGTCGCAGGAGGCCGCAAGCTGAGGTTCGCGGCCAAGGGGCCCCGGTCGCGGGAGATCCTGCGCCATATGCACCGGGCCGCCCTGCTGCGCGGCCAGGGCAAGGAGATGCCGGATGGCGTTTCCACGTAAGAGCCATGAAAGAATTGCCTCCTCGGGTTTTAGTTCGCTAATTTCTTCCGATATGGTCTTGGTTAGATGCTAGACACCCCTGTTACCTTGCGGCTCGCAAAAATCGGAATCCGGAGGGATACCTTCGATCGTCTGTTCCCGTATCTTCTGCTTGCCATTACTCTGGCCGCGCTTGTTCCGGTCTTAGTGTCGGGAATTTCTCAACCTATAAATGCTGACGGCTACGAGCATATGGGCCTAAGCATAATGGATTGGGGGTCGCTCCTTGCTCGCTGGAGGGGATTTGCGCATCCCATCCTGTACCTCTTTGTGTTGCGCGTGCCCGCCTTGTTTGGTCATTCAAATTTGGCTTGGCGCTCCACTTCCATCATCCCCGGCATGGCGGGCGTCTATTTGCTCGGCCTGATCGCGGCAAGACTGTGCAAGAGCAAGGCGATTGCCCTGCTGGCCGCGGCAGCCTACGGCTTTTCCGCGACGATGAGGGGAATCGTCATTGACGTCCGGGAGGTTGTCCCGCTCGTAGTTGAAAGCCCTTGAGGCGAGACCCTGTTATTGTACACCGGCTTCCCCTTCCTGTCCAATTTCTCGACGGAGAGCTTTGACCAGAACATCCATAGAGGATGCTCCTTTGACTCGCCGC
>CAIRTQ010000024.1 GCA_903881545.1 uncultured Elusimicrobia bacterium | reverse complement strand
TCTCTCTCACGTATTCTCTCCTGGCCTTCGGACTCATCCCCATGCCCCCAAAACTGCCCCAAACCCGCTGGGGCCGTTCGGTAACATCTTAGATGAGTTGACGGCTTGGATTTCGGTAACATCTTACGTGAGTTGAAGCGCGGCCGAGCTCATAGCGCTTTTGATTTGCTATTATTGCCGGCGTTGCCGTCAGGCGCCGGTAATATATTATGGAAAGCGACAAGAACCTGGTCTGGCTGGACCTGGAAATGACAGGACTGGACCCGGAGCGGGATACCATCCTGGAGATCGCCACCGTGGTCACCGACGGCGAGCTCAACGAGCTGGCTGAGGGCCCCAGCCTCGCCATCCACCAGCCTGACGAGGTGCTCGCCGGGATGGATCCCTGGTGCGTGGAACAGCACGGCCGCTCGGGACTGACCGAGCGCGCGCGCAAGTCCGCGGCCACCATGGCCGACGCCCAGGCCCGGACCTTGGAATTCGCGGCCCATTGGTGCCCTCCAGGCAAGGCGCTCTTGTGCGGCAATACCATCGGCCAGGACCGGCGCTTCCTGGTCCGGTACATGCCTCTCCTTTATAACTACTTCCACTATCGTTCCATAGATGTCAGCACTATAAAGGAACTGGCGTGGCGCTGGTATCCCGGCGAGCGCTATGTCTACGCCAAGGCCAAGCACCATGAGGCGCTGGCGGACATCCGTGAGTCCATCGCCGAGCTTGCGCACTACCGGCGCACGGTCTTCAGTCAGCGCTGAGGGCCTGAAGGAAGGGAGCCCTAACAGGGGTGGCGGCCGGGCCGCGCTACTGTTTGCCGAGCTCGCGCCGCAGGATCTCCAGATTCCGGCGCGTTGACTCGCGTCGCGGGTCGAGCCTCAGCGTTTCCTGCCACTCCCGCCGCGCGTCCTCAGGCTTGCCCTGTTTGAACAGGACGATGCCCAGGTTGTTATGCGCGTCGACGAAGGCGGGCTTGATGAGCAAGGCGGCACGATACTGCGCGGCCGCCTCCTCCGCCTTGGCCTGCACGGCGAGGATATTGCCCAGGTTGAAATGGGCCTCGGCCAGGTCCGGCTGGAGCCTTAGGGCTTCCCGGCAATGGCTGGCCGCTTCTTCCAGCTGGCCTTGTACGGCTAATGCCTGGCCCAGGTTGTTGTGCGCCGCGGCGCGGCCGGGGGCCAGCTGCAAAGCTTCGTGGTAATGCGCGATCGCCTCCGCCATTTTGCCCTGTCCGGCCAAAGCCGCGGCCAGGTTCTCTTGAGCCCGCGCATC
The DNA here is from genome assembly GCA_903881545.1 of uncultured Elusimicrobia bacterium. Classification (GTDB taxonomy): domain Bacteria; phylum Elusimicrobiota; class Elusimicrobia; order UBA1565; family UBA9628; genus UBA9628. The sequence continues at coordinate 43,701 of CAIRTQ010000024.1, read as the reverse complement.
GCCCGGGTCGAGCCGCAGAGCCTCCCGGTACTGCGCGATTGCCTCCTCCGCCTTGCCCTGCCCAGCCAGGACCAGCGCCAGGTTGGCGCGCGCTTCAGGGAAATTTGGCTTGAGCCGCAACGCTTCACGGTACTGCGCGGTAGCCTCTTTCATCCGGCCGGCCTGTTTCAAGGCGTTCGCCCAGTTATTGCAGGCTTCGGCGTATAAAGGTTTGAGCCTCAGGGCCTCGCGGTACTGCGCAATCGCCTCCTCCACCTTGCCCTGGCCGGCCAGGGCAAGCCCCCAATTGCCAAGAACCTCGGCATGGTCCGGCCGGATGCTCAGAGCTTCCCGGTAATGGGAGATTGCTTCATCCCCCTTGCCTTGCTCGGCCAGCGCGATGCCGAGATTCACATGGGCTATTTCAGTCCGAGGGCGAACATCGAGGACTCGGCTCCACAACGACGCCGAGTCGCGCCAGAACCCAATCTGCCGCCAGGTAAGGCCAGCCAGGCTTGCGAGCGCCATGACTGCGGCAAGGCCAAGCGCGGCGCGGCCCCTGGCCTTGGCCCTCGGCCAGGCCCAGGTGAAGCCCGATGCGGCCAAGAGCGGCCACGGCAGGCAAGCCAGGTAGCTGTACCGGTCCGCCGCCAGTTGCGGACCGAAGGGGATAAGGCCGAGGACAGGAGACAATGTGACAGCGTAGCAGACCCAAGCCGTCAGGCCGGCCGGCCAGCGTTTGCGACATAGGAACAGGCGCCAAGTGATGAGCGCGACCGCTGCGGCGCTGAGCAAGAACGGCCAAGCGAGGGGGTCCAGCGGCAGAGGAGACTCATACATCGGGCACAGAGCGGCGGGCCAGATCGTCTTCCAAAGATAGAAGGCCAGGCCATAGCACGCCTTCGCGGCATGCGCGGCGGAGCTTTCCGCGAGGACTGCCTGCGCGTGCCGCTGTCCAATAATTCCGACCAGAGCGATGAGCAGGGCGGGCGCCAGGAATGGCAGCTTTTCCAGCCAGACATGGCGGCAGTTCGCATCGAACCAGCGTCTGGCCTCGCTGGGCAGCCTGCGTAAAGGATAGAAATCCAGGGCGAGCAGGACGGCGGGCAAGGTGATGACGATGCCCTTGGCCAAGAGCGCGAGCGCAAAAGCGGCCCAACACTGGAGCTGCCATCCTCTGTCGGACCGGCCCAGCACTTCGTGCTGGCGCAGGTAAGCGTATGCCGCCCACAGGTAGAAGAGCCCGGAAAGGACATCCCTGCGCTCCGTGATCCAGGCGACGGATTCCACCCTTAAAGGGTGGAGGGCGAACAGGAGCGCCGCCAAGGCTGCGGCGACGCGGGGAGACAGGCCGGGGCCAGCGGATGGAACGGGCGCACGGGACAGGAACCACAACGATACCTCATAGAACATCACGGCATTGGCGGCGTGCAGCAGGACATTGGTCAGATGATAGCCGATGGGGTTCATGCCCCAGAGGAGATAATCCAGGGCGCATGTCAGCCAACTGAGCGGCTGGTAGGGGCCCAGGTGCAGGGTGGTGAACATCCAGCGCAGGTTGGCCCAGCCCAGGCCGCGGTAATGCGGGTTGGTTAGGAAGTTGACATTGTCGTCCCAATTCAAGAACCCGTTGCGCAGGGCGCCGGAAAAGACGGCGATGGTCGCCAGAGCGACCAGCGTGGGGGCAAGCCACGCGGTCCGGCGCCCAGGAATACCGGCGGAAACTTCCTTCAAGCGGCTATCGCCCGGCCTCAGTTCCCGTCCGATTTTCGAGAGTGGTCCTTGATCCCTTCGCAGCGGCACCAATCCGGATGAGGCATGCCTTCCCGCCAGTCGTGCTTTTCCAACTCAGTCTTGACCCAGCAGGGATAGCAGAGCATGAGGCGGTTGAGGGGCTTGTCCTGGCCGCAGCGTTTGCAGGGGCCGTCCTTGGGGGGGCGGCGCTGCGGGATCTTTTTGATGTCGGTCTCTCCCTTGGTGACATCGGCCGGGGGAGCCGCCGGCGTATCGACGGCGTAGTCTTCCTTGGTCAAGGTCTTGGTTTCTTCGCTCATGGGTTGTGTTCCTCCCTGCAATCTGATGGTCATGAATTCTAGCGCGCCGCGTCCACCGTCCTACCTGTCCCTTGCGATGATGTAGTCGGCCAGGTCATGGAGCACCTGGCCGCGGCTGCCGAAGGAGCGCAGTTGACGGTGGGCTTCCCGGGTCAGCGACTCGGCCTTGGCGCGCGCTTCTTCCAGGCCGTAGAGCGAAACGAACGTGAGCTTGCGGTTGGCGGCGTCCGAGCCCTTCTTGCCGAGCTTCTTCTTGTCTCCGACCACATCCAAAATGTCGTCGGCGATCTGGAAGGAGAGCCCGATGGCGCGGCCGTAGGCGCGCAGGCGCCGGCGTGCGGCCGGCGAACCGCCCGCCAGGATGGCTCCGGCCTCCAGGCTGGCCGTAATCAGGGAGCCGGTTTTGTGGAGATGGATGTATTCGAGCAAGCTGCGAGCGCGGCCGCGCGCTAGGCGGCCTTGCCAGCGCTCGGCAGAAAGGTCCGCGGCTTGGCCGCCCACCATGCCGGAGGTGCCGGCGCCTACCGCGATGACGCGGATGAGTTCGGCCGTGGCCTTGGAGCCCAGGTCGCAGTCTTGGGCGCTTTGTGCCGCGGTCTCGAAGGCCAAGGTCAGCAGGCCGTCGCCGGCCAGGATGGCCAGCGCCTCGCCGAAGACCTTGTGGCTGGTGGGCTTGCCGCGGCGCAGGTTGTCGTCGTCCATTGCGGGCAGGTCGTCGTGGATCAGGGAATAAGTGTGGATCATCTCGATGGCCGCGCCGGCCTTCAGGACCCGGGCCGCCCGGCCGCCGCAGCACTCGGCCGCGGCCGCGACCAGGCAAGGCCGCAGGCGCTTGCCGCCCGCGAAGAGGGAATAGCGCATGGCCTTGCGGATGGCCGCGGGCTCCTCGGACTTGGGCGAAAGAAGCCGGTCCAGGACCGCGTCTACGCGGCGGGAAGTGGTTTCAAGGTAGCGTTGGAGCAAGGTGGTCACGGTTCCCCCAGGGAGGAAAGATACTTTTCCAGAAAGAGGCTGTAGCGCGGCATGGAGCGCCATTGCCGGAATGCCAGGACGGCCAGGACCGGCAATTCAAGGGGATGGCGCAACGCGTAGGCGCACTGGGCGCTCAGGTTGTCGTCGGCCGGAAATCCGCTGGGGAGGTGTTCGTCTGCGGCATCGCTGATGATGCGAACGGCGCAGACCGGGATCTGGAGCGGCCGGGCCCAATCGCGCAGGACCGCCGTTTCCATGTCCACAGCGCAGGCCCCGGTCTCTTTTCCAAGCGCCAGCTTCTCATCGGGGCGCGTGAGTTCGCGGTCGGAATGCGTAATTCGGCCGAACCGGAGGTCCAGACCTGCGGAGGCGGCGGCCGAACGCAGGGCCGCGTCGTCAAACGCCTCGGGCAGGTCGGCGATGACGGCGCCGGCGCGCAGGTCTGTTTGGAGCGCCCCGGCGTAACCTGTGCTCAGGATGAGGGAGAATCTCTGTTCTTTCAGCGCGCTCAAGGCCTCGGAGGCGCGGGCCGGCCCGACGCCGGTCTGAAGCAAGACCACGGAACCATTCCCGACAGGACCTTCGAAACGGTTTGGCGTGGCGGGCTTGAGCCGCAGACGCCGGACAAGAGGCGCGGCCTCCCAGCGCGTGGCGGCGGCGATTAAAATGAGCGGGCTCATTGCTTCGGCCCCTGGGTATGTCCCGCGTCCAGCGCTTCGATATCGCGCAAATTCTTAAAATCGGCGTGTATATTTTGTTCAGGCGTCATGTCGGCTTACCCTGTGGCCAACCGTCTTATCGAGCCGCGGAAGATCGCGGCCATGCTGGAGGAAGTACAGGTTGCGCGATAAGAAGCCGACGGCTTCGACGCGCTCCTCTGGAGGGCGCGAGAGCCAATAGGCGAGGTCGTCCGCATCCTGTTCGGCTTGTGGTCGCCGCACCGGCACCCGGCGGGAGATGTCCTTGCGCATTCTAAATTGCATTATGTCCCCTTCCGCTCGGCCGCGCCTGCGCCGAAGGGGTCATGGATGATACGAAAAATGCCTTTCTCGATGTGGGGAGAACGAGGGTTGTCGGGGTTAAGCAAAATGATGCGTCTGGAGAGCGCGCGCATCGTCGCAATGCGCTCTTCTGGAAGCAGCGCGAGGCAGCCTTTGCGGTAGGCGGCCAGCTCCGCGGCCTCGTCGATAGCGTCGAGGCTTCTGATTCGCACGACGCGCTCGATCTTGGCCATTAGTCCCTTATGCAGTAACTCTCTGTGTTTTGAGTTTCATTCAGCCTCGCTTGTAATATGCTTAGAGACCGGCACCGATTTTCTACCAACGGCCATCTTGACATAGCCATTAGCCTGGAACCATGCTACAGCATCAGCCAAGGCCCGCTTGGCCGGGACTGGGGCATAGCCCAACTCCCGGACAGCTTTCTCAGAATCATACCACATGAAATGCCTGGCCATGCGGACCGCGTCGAGAGGCGCCCGCGGTTCGCCGCCCGTGAGCCTGGACCAGGCGGTATCGATTGTGGCGAACGCATAGGCGACTGCGTAAGGCGTTTTGAAGCGCGGCGCAGGCAAGCCGGTGATCTCAGAAAGTATGCCCAAGATTTGCTTGAAGGTCAGGTTTTCTCCGCCCAGGATATATCGTTGTCCGACGCGGCCTTTCTCCGCGGCTAGCCAATGGCCGATAGCCACATCGCGCACATGGACCACATTAAGCCCCGTGTCTATGTAGGAAGGCATCCGGCCGTTGAGGAAGTCGAGGATGATCCGGCCCGTAGGCGTGGGCTTGATATCGAACGGCCCGACGGGCGCCGCCGGGTTGACCACCACCACGGGATGGCCTTGCCGAGCCAGGTCCAGCGCGGCCATTTCCGCCAGGAATTTTGATTGCTTGTAGACGCCGGGAATCTCTGCCGCGCCCGCGTAGTAAGAACGCTCATCCACTGGGATGCGGTCGTGCGGAGGCTTGATGGCGGCCACGCTGGAACAATAGACGATCCGTTCCGTTCCGGCCGCAGCCGCGGCTTGGATCACATTGACCGTGCCCTGGACATTGGCCGCGTTCATGGCCGCGGGGTCCGGCACCCAGATGCGGTAATCGGCGGCCACATGGAAGGCGTAGCGGGCTCCGGAACAACCGGCGCGCAGAGCCGATTGGTCAAGCAGATCGCCCTCAACAAGCTCCAGATCGAGGCCATCAAGATTCTTGCGGTTGCTGTTCTTGCGGACCAGCGCCTTGACCCGAAGCCCCTTTTCCAGGAGCAGGCGCACGAGGTTGGCGCCCACGAACCCGGTGCCGCCGGTGACGAAGGCGGCGTCCATCAGCCTTTTGGCTCCGGTTGCCGAGCGGGATGAGCCGCTTGAGCCTTGCGCGGGCCGCGGATGGTCGCGAAGTCCCAGACCAATTCCAGGAACTTGCGGGGGGAAGAGAACGCGTCGACCACGGATGACGGCTCGAACCCGACATGGGACATGCAGTGCGCGCAGGCCGGATGCTTCGCGGCCCGGCCGTATTTCTCCCAAGGCGTGGAGTCGAGCAGTTCCTGGTAAGTCTTGGCGTAGCCGCCTTCTTCGAACAGATAACAAGGCCTCTGCCAACCCAGGACGTTGCGCAGGGGCAGGCCCCAGGGCGTGCAATCGTAATCGCGCTTGCCTTCGAGGAAATCCAGATAGAACGGGCTATGATTGAAATCCCAGCCCATCTTGCGCCAGTCCTTCAGAGCCTTTTGGAACCAGGCCTTGGTCTCTTCGACCCTGAGGAAGAGTCCCTTGTCCTTGGCCTTGCCGTAGGCGAAGCCGGGCGCTATCATGATGCCGTCGGTTCCCAGGGCCGCCAACTCCGCGCAAAAACGGCGGAACTCCTCCGGGTCCTGGCCCTGGAAGATGGTGGAGTTGGTCATGACCCGGAAGCCCCGGGCCTTGGCCGCCTTGATGGCGGAAACCGCGGTCCGGTGCACTCCCTCCCGGCAGACGATCTTGTCGTGCACCGACTCCCGGCCGTCCAAATGGACCGAGAGGATGAGGTGGCTGCTGGGCTTGAAGCGGTGCAGGCTGCGCTCTAAAAGGAGGGCGTTGGTGCACAGGAAGACGAACTTGCCGCGTTTGATTAGGCCGTTGACGATGTCGTCGATCTGAGGGTGGATGAGCGGTTCTCCGCCGGCAATAGAGACCACGGGCGCGCCGCACTCCTCGGCCGCCTTCCAACACTCTTCCGGAGAGAGGCGCTTGTTGAGGATTTCGGGCGGGTGCTGCACCTTGCCGCAGCCAGCGCATTCCAGATTGCAGGCGAAGAGCGGCTCGAGCATGAGCACGAGAGGGAAACGCGGCGTCCGGCGTATCTTGTGGCCGAGGACATAGCGGAAGACGGCCAACTGTAGGGGTAAAGGGGATGGCATCTCTAGGCGCCGATGCCTTTCCCCGAAGGGAACAAGGCATCCCCGTTCGGCGCGGCGGCGCGGGCCGTGCCGTCGCGTAACGCTACGCCCAGGGCCGACTGATAGACGCCGAGGGCATGGAGAGGGAAGTAGTTGCGGTACATGGTGTACTCCAGGTAATAGACTTTGGGGAAACCCGTGCCCGTGCACTCGCTTTCATCCCAGGTGCCGTCCTCTTTCTGGGTGCGGACCAGATATTCCACGCCGCCGCACACGGATTCATCGTAGACGCCCGCGGACATGAGCCCCATGATGGCCCATGCCGTCTGCGAAGGAGTGGCCGGCCCTTTGCCCTTCAGGGAAGGGTCGTGGTAGGTTGCGCAGGTCTCGCCCCATCCGCCATCCGGCAGTTGAACGGACTTGAGCCATTCCACGGCGCGCTGGACATAAGGCTGCGACATGTCCTCGTCGATGGCGGCCAACCCGCGCAGGACTTGCCAGGTGCCATATATGTAGTTGACGCCCCAACGGCCGAACCAGGAGCCGTCTTCCTCCTGCTCCCGGCGCAGGAAGCGCACGGCTCGGGCCACCGCCGGGAAGTCCTGGTCGTAGCCGATGTAGCCCAGGAATTCGAGCACGCGGCCGGTGACATCGGCCCAAGGGGGGTCGATCATCGCGTTGTGGTCAGCGAAGGGGATTTTGGTGAGGATGACCTTGGTGTTGTCCTTGTCGAAGGCGGCCCAGCCGCCGGTCTTGGATTGCATGGACAAGAGCCAATTGAGACCCCGCAAGCAGGCCTTTTCTCTAAGGTGCGCGGCCTGTTCGTCCATATGGACATGGCGCAGGGCAAGCATGACCATGGCCGAATCGTCTATATCGGGGTAGAAGGCATTGTTGAACTCGAAGGCCCATCCGCCCACGGGGCCGGAGGGGTTGGTCACCTTCCAGTCCCCGGCGGTCTTGATTTCCTTGGAGATGAGCCATTTGGCGGAGGCGACCAAAGCAGGGTGGTCCCGCTGCAGGCCGGACTCGGCCAAGGCGATGACCGAGATGGCGGTATCCCAGACAGGGGATCGGCAGGGCTGCCATTGGGTGGATTTTCCGTCGGGGTCGGGCAGTTCCAAGCGGTCGAGGTGCTGGAGCTGCTCCACCAGGCGGGGGTCCGTGTCGGGGTAGCCCAGACACTTCATGGCCATGATGGAGTTGACGATGCTCGGATAGATGGCGCCGAGGCCGTCGGAGTTTTGGAAGCGTTCCAGCATCCAGTCTTCGGCCAAGCGCAAGGCCCAGACCCGTATCCAACGCCCGCCGCGGCCTTCCAGGGTCTTGAGCAGCCGGTCCCAGATCAGGAAGAAGCTGGTCCAAGACGCGAGCCGGTGCGGCTCGACGGCGTCCTTGAGCGTAACATGCCGGCGGGAATCCGGGAATAGTTCATTCAAGACGGCTTTGGGGGGGCAGGGGATGGCCGGCTGATAGGCCCAGACGATGGAGAGCGGCACCACGATGGCGCGGGTCCAGGAGGACATCTCATAGATGTTGAAATAGAACCACTTTGGAAAGAGCATCAACTCCGGCGGGATGGAGGGAACGCCGCGCCAGTCATATTGGCCGAAGATGGCCATGTAGAATTTGAGATAGGTGTTGACCTTGTGGATGCCGCCCAGTTCCCGGATGCGCCGCCGCGCCGCGGCCATGCGCGGTTCGTTGGGGGAATGTTCTGCGAATTTGAGCGCCCAATAGGCCTTGACCGTGGCCGATATCTCGGCCGGGCCGTTGCGGAAGATGGGCCAGCCGCCGCAGGGGAGCTGTTCGTTAAGGAGATGGTTGGCGAGCTTGCGGACCTTGACGGAATTGCCCCGGCCCAGAAAATTGAGGAGCATGATGGTATCGGAGGCGATGGTCGTGTCGGCCTTCAGGTCGGCGCACCAAAAGCCCTCTTCCTTGTCCTGGGAACGCAGCACCGCCTCCTGGGCCATCCGGATGCTGTGCCGCAGTTCGTTCGGGATGTCCGGATGAGAGGGGGGCGCGACGAGGGCCGGCTTGAGATTGTCCGCCCAATCCTTCGGTTTTCGATAAGTGCGTTCCAGCGGCACCAGCCATTCTGGAACTATTCTTCTTATCATGATCAAAAATTATACTTGAATGCTTCGACGGGTTGCAACGCGCCGCGGATTTGGCTATAGTGGGACACCTTTTGATGATGTCGGCAATAATCCCCAAGAGAAGCGTTAGGCTCCGCACTGCCTTATGGGTCTGTTCCGTCACTATGGGCGGGATCGTGGCGGTGGCAGGATGCGGCTCCCGGCAGAAGGTCGTCCGCATCGCGGTGGCGCTGCCCCCTGACCGGAGATTTGGCCAGCGAGGGCCAGGGCCTGAGACGCGCCGTGATCCTGGCCGTGGAGCAAGCCAATGCCCGGGGGAGATTGCCCTTCCGAGTCCAGGTCGCTGCTTTTGACGACCGAGCCGATCCGGTCGAGGCATACAACGTGGCCCATCTGATCGTGGACGATCCCCGCATCGTGGCCGTGATAGGGCACTACGATTCCGACTGCTCCGCAAGCGCGGCGCAGGTCTACGCGCAAACCCCGCTGGTCATGATATCCCCCGCCTCCACCAGCACCGACCTCACTCGGGCGCAATTGCGTCCCGGCTGGCGGGGCGCCCGCGTCATCTTTCGGCTTGTTCCGACTGATGATGTCCAGGGGGCTTTCGCCGCAAGGTTCATGCGCTCGCGGCTGGGCAAACGGCGCATGGCCGTGGCGCACGACGGCACGCTCTACGGCCGAGGGTTGGCCGATATATTCCGAAAGACCTTCGTGAGTCTGGGCGGCAAGGTTGCAGCCGAAGCCATTGTCCCGGTCGGGACCCGCGATCCGCGCGCGGCGCTTAAGCGCTTGCGGGCGGGAAGGCCAGAGGGCCTGTTCTTCGGTGGCAGGTATCCCGAGGCGGGGCTTATACTCAGGGCGATGAGGCAGGAGCGTTACCCGGCGGTGTTTTGTTCCGGGGATGGCGCCCGAACGCCGGCGCTCTTTGATGTGGCCGGCTCGGCCGCCGACGGCGCGTACCTGAGCATGGGGGGCCTTCCGGTCGAGTCGTTCTCCGCATCAGGGCCATTCTTGGCGGACTATCGAGCCCGATGGACCGGCAAGTCCGAGGGTGTGCGGCCATTCGACCATCTTGGCTACGAGGCCGCGCACATCGTGATCGAGGCCCTGGCGCGCGCTGGGCCGGACCGGGCCGGGCTGGTCGCCGCCATTCAGGGATCCCGCCACGAGGGAATATCAGGAGCCATCGCTTTCGATGAGAAAGGAGATATCCGCGACGCCAACGTCACCATGACTCGCGCCCGGGCTAAGGACCGCTCCTTTCCGGTCGTGCGGTGAGGAGCGTGGAAGGCTAGTCATATACCGGCCACCATCCAACTTGATGGACACTAGGCATCCTTCGCGGCAGTCGCAAGCCCACTCTGCTCCCCGGACCCCCAGCCATCTGAGGGAGTGGTTGCCTCCGGTTGCCGTGGCTCTCCTAGCGCTGGCGGTCTTCGCGCCTTCTCTGAGGAACGGGTTCGTCAATTTCGATGACCCCATGCTGCTGCTCAACAACCCCCATTATCGCGGATTCAGCTGGGCCCATCTGCGCTGGATGTTCGGCAGTACTTGGATGGGCCTCTATATGCCCTTGACCTGGATCACTTACGCGCTGGATTTCAGGGTATGGGGCATGGATCCATTCGGCTATCATTTGACGAACATCCTCTTCCATGCCGCCAACGCTGCGGTTTTTTACGGCGTGTGCCGCCTCCTTCTGAGGAGGGCGCTACCGGCCTTTACCCGGGCAGATGACGGCGCCGTGACAGTCGCGGCCGCCGCAGGCGCCCTGTTCTTTGCGATCCACCCATTGCGCGTGGAGTCCGTGACCTGGATCACCGAGCGCCGAGATGTCGTTTCTGGCCTGTTTTATCTTCTAGCGATGTGGGCCTACTTGAGCGCCGCCGTAGAACAGGACTTCACGCGGCGCCGTCGGCTCAAGGGCTGCTCTGTCGTCGCGTTCGTGATGTCATTGCTGGGGAAAGGAAGCGGGGTTACCCTGCCGGCCATCTTGCTGTTGTTGGATGTCTATCCTTTGCGCAGGCTGCCGGGCAATCCCACGACCTGGTTGAAGCCGCCCGCCCGGACGATATTGATGGAAAAGATGATCTGCCTTCTCCCGGCCCTGCTGATCGCCGTGGTCGGGGTCGGGGGGCAAGCTAATTCCGCCTTCGTGCCCTCTTTGGAGCGCCTGCCCGTATCCGCCCGCGCGGCGCAGGCGTGCTATGGCTATGTGTTCTACATTTGGAAGACGCTGCTGCCTTTGGGCCTCTTGCCCGCCTATAAAGCAACGGCGGATATCGGGCTGTCCTCGCCGGACATCTTGCTGTGTGCCGGCATCATCGCAGGAATCAGCATGGGAGCGTTCGCGGCCAGGAGATCCTACCCGGGGGTTCTTGCAGTCTGGGTGTTCTACCTGGTGACATTGGCCCCTATGGCCGGCGTGTTCAAGTTCGGCTCGCAGTTGGTGGCTGACCGCTATTCCTACCTTTCCTGCCTGGGCTGGGCTGTCTTGGTCGGTGGCGCTATGGGCCGACTTCTGCGCGGCGCGCGCGCCCTGGCGAAGCCGGCCCTGATTCTGGCAGGGATGTTGCTCTGCGGGCTTGCCATTCTGACTTGGCGGCAGATCGATGTCTGGCATGATTCCGAGGGCTTGTGGCGATACACGATATCGCACGACCCCGAATTCACCATGGCCCATATGAACTTGGGAGTCGCCTTGGTGGAAAAAGGGCGGTTCGACGAGGCGATCCAGGAATACCGCAAAGGCCTGGCCATCAGTCCGCGCCACCAGGACACTTTGTACAACCTCAGCGCCGCGCTGCGCGCCAAGGGGAATCTCCTGTTGGCGCAGGGAAGATCTTCCGATGCGGCCAGTTGGTACGCTGAGTCGCTAGCGATTCGGCCTGACGATGTCGAGTGTCTGGCGAACCTCGGCATCGCGCTGGCCGCTCAGGGCCATCTTCAGGACGCGGTGGAGCAGTTTCGGCGCGCGGTCATCATCGATGGGAGCCGCCCCGGATTGCATTTGAATTTGGGCTCGTGCCTTGCCAGGCAGGGCCGATTGGACGAGGCTATCGCGCAGTTCCGCTTGGAAATGGAGATAGATTCCAATAACGCGCAGGCCAGCAGGAACCTCCAGCTTGCCTTAAGGCATAAGCGCTGATCGCCTTGAGCCTTGGCGCGCGCATCCGTACCATAAAAGGGAAGATGTCCCAGGATTTGCGCGGTTCTTCGAATTCTTATATCATTATGCGCCTGATTTTGTGACGCCGTACTAGCGCCCAGCAGAAGCGCTGCATGATGCCGGGGTAGCTCAATGGTAGAGCAATCGCTTCGTAAGCGATAGGTTGAGGGTTCGAGTCCCTTCTCCGGCTGACGCTTTCTCGATATCAGGCCGGCGCAACGCCGGCGCCGTTTTCGCTCCGAGGAGAATCATTTTGAACCCGTTTCAACCGGAGTCATGACCGGCCTGGTGACGTTTTGTCTCGTTGTCGCGCATTTCGTCTGTCCCTTGTTGTTCTTCACCAACCTGACGCGCAATCCCTATGTCGCCCAGATATGCCTGCTCAACGTCGTGCTGGCCACGGCTGCTGCGGCATGGCTGATTCGCGGGCCCTTGGCGCGCGAACCTTTGCGCGTCCCGCGCACGCCGCTGGACGCGCCCTGGCTGGCGCTCTTGGCCGCGTGCGCCGCAAGCTGGACGGTCGCCTATTTCGGGCACCGTGCTTTCTATCGCCCCGCCATAGTCAATGAAGGCTCACGCAGCGCCTTGTTCCTTCTTTTCAATTCTTTAGTGCCGTTCTATCTTTCGGCCGCAGTTCCTTGGGACGCGGCCCCGCGGAATGATTCCCTGCGGATTGGCGCCCCCGGCGGCGCCCCGGTGTCCCTGGGCTGGTGGGCCCTATTCACCTTGGCGTGGGGGGGGCTCTGGCTGGCTTTTCCGCAGATGCGAAGCGCCGGGATCTCATCTGCGGACACGTGGGCGCAGGCGTGGGATCCCTATGGGGGACTGCTCTGGGCCACGGGTTTGATTGCGGCGTTCTGGCTCTGCCGGCGCGGGAGGGTGACGGACTTTTTGCACCTCGCTCTGGCCGCCGGTTTCCTGGCTTCGGCATACGGCATCTTCCAGTATTTTAATATTGAATCCATATGGCCCAACGTGCTTAATCCTTATGGCGGCCGTTCGGTATCGTCCTTCGGCAATCCCAACTTCCTCTCGTCATATAATGTCGCCCTGTTGCCGGTCGCCGTGGTCTCTTTCATCGAAGCGCGCTCGCCCGGCCGCCGCATCGCGTATGGCGTGACGGCCCTGACTTTGGAAGGGGCGCTGCTCTGCACCATGACCCGTTCTTCATGGGTGGGCGCCTTGGCCGCAGTCCTGCTTTTAGCGGTTTCTCCGGATGTGCGCCGCAGCGTGGCCCGGAGCCGCAAGCCCTGCGGTCTATTGGCCGGGGCGGGGTTGGCATTAGTCCTTCTGTGGCCGGCGAGCTCCATCTCCGCAGGCTACACGCCGAGCGTGGTCAGCCGCATCACGGAGATGAGCCAAGCCGCCAAGATCGACCTTCATTACAGTCCGCTCTATCAAAGGCTGCTCATTTGGGGCTGCGCTTGGTTGATGGGCGCCGAGAATCCATTGACCGGCAAGGGGTGGGGCCTTTTCGAGCTCTTCTATCCTTTCTACCAAGGGCATCTTCTCAACTGCATCGACCTATTCGCGGCGCTGCGCACGCACGCGAACAACGCCCACAACGAGATACTCGAAATATGGTCGCAGACCGGGCTGCTGGGCTTGGGGATAGCCTGCTGGATGTGGGTGACCTTCATCGCAGTCACGCGCCGCTGGGCGGCGGCCCGCGGCCGGCTGCCCAGCTTCGCTTTGGCTGCTGCGGCTGGGGCGATCGGGATGTGGCTGGACAACCTACTCAATGTGTCCCTGCATTTTGCCGTTCCCGGTTTCATCTATTGGTGGATGGCCGGCCTAGTGATGGGGTCGGTGGCTCCTGAGGGCGCCGCCGCCGTCAGGGGCCGATGGCGGTCCGTGTCCTCCCCTGCTGCAGCCGGAGTCTTGGCCGCGGCGGGAGTAGCGCTGGCGTTAGTCGTTTCGTGGCAATGGTTCCGTGTCTGGAACCGCGAGGTGGACTATTTTTCAGGATACAAGCTTTTGCGGCAAGGGGTTTTGCCTTTGGCGGTCAAGAAACTCGAAGCTGCGCGGGACTGGGGGCCTCCGGAGGTCAATGCCATTTATGAATTGGGCAACGTCTACGCCCGTTCCGAGCGATTCGCGGAAGCGGAGCGCACCTATGCCGAAGCTCTGCGGGCTAACGCCGGTTACGACGAGATTTATTTCAACATCGGCACGATCAAGGCGGGCCGGCTCCAGGACCCGAGGCGGGCTCTGGATTACTACCTTATGGCTTGGCGGATCAACCCGCTATCCCCGGACATATACAACAGCTTGGGCGCCATCTGGTTGCAGGACCCCGTCCGTAACGGCGCGCAGGCCCAAGAGTTGCTGGAGCGGGGCACGCATTTTTTTCCGGGAGTGCCTCAACACTGGCATAATTTGGGATATCTCTATGCGCTGGAAAGACGCTGGCCTGAGGCCATAGCGGCTTATTCCCGGGCCTTGGTCCTCGCGCCGGACATGGCGGCTTCGGAACAAGGGATCCTGGTCGCGGCGGCAAAATCGGGCCGGCCTAAGCCGGCCGTGCTGGAGGGCGTGGCGCGGTTGCGCGGCCTCGAATCTCAAGTGAACCGGGGAGATTACTCGGCGGCCACTCTGGATTTGGCTCTGCGTCTGGCCGCGCGGTTTCCGGAGATGACTAAAGCGCGATTCCTTGCCGGCAGCCTGCTACTGGTGGCGGGCCGACCTGCGGATGCAGTCGCGCAGATGGAATGGGTCGTGGCCAAAGAGCCGCGACATGTCGCGGCCCTGATCAACCTTGCCCACGCCTACCACTCCTTAGGACGCAATCGGGAAGCAGCTGCCCAACTGCGCGCGGTCCTCGACCTCGATCCTGGAAATGCGACGGCACGCGAGGGCCTTCGGGCCTTGGGGCCGAAATAAATCAGTAATGGCCTTTTATTACGATTGCACCGAGGCACAACTTGCATCGTGAAATCCATGAGAATCCGGTTAGTCGGGACCTTCGCTGCCGTCGCGGTCTTTGCGGCCGCGGCAGGTGGGCAGGATATTGAGGAAGGCAGTCCCGCTTCCGGCCAGAGCCGTCAATTACAGAAGGCCGTCATGTTCTATGAACGCGGAGACGACATGCAGGCCATGGACCGTTTCTTGGAAATCCTGAGCAAGGGCGCTCCTTCCGAACGGGTTACGGCCAATGAGTATCTTAATCTAATCACGCACCGGATGAACCCGCTGGCCAAGGAAGTGCAGAAGCCCGCCGCCGCAACGGCGGAGCTGGGCCATCCTGGGGCGTCGTCCGATTCTGGCGCGGCGCAGGGCGAAAGCGCCGGTGCGGCGACGGGGGAGGCCTCCAGAGCGATGCCTGGCAGCGAGCCCGTTCCGGCGCAACGCGGGACATCAGACCTGCCGCTGCCTGGCAAGGATTTGATCCGGAAGGAGGTCAACGTCAAGTTGCGCCAGATGCTTGAGACCAGCCTCAAGGACATCAGATCCTACGAGGCGATCCGGGTCCTGATGCTGGACGACGGCTCTCCGAGGGCCATCGCCATCCCGTCCTCACTGCTTTTTGCTGCAGGCATTAATTTTACCAAGGGCGCGACCAGGATCCTCGACGCTTTGACGCGAATGATCTTTAGCTTGCATAACGCGCAGGTCGTCATCTTGCCCGAGGGGGCCGCCGATGGGGACTCCAAATTCCTGGAAATGCGGCAGAGCATGGGGATCAGCGCCGACCTGTTCTCCGCCGGCATCGCGGCTCCGCGCGTCAAGGTCAATCTCTTGAATACCCATGTCGACATGCCTAAGGCCCTCCAGGATTTCAAGGGCGTAGTCCTCCTCTTCAATTATAACCGCCCCTTGGATCTGGAGATGGAGAGCTCGCTGGGGGAAGAATCTGGACCGCCCATCACTTTGGGAGCTTATCCGCAGGCCTTTCGGCCGGATCGAGGAGAAGGCGCCGTCATTGAGTTCTCCGTTTCTGACCCGCCTGCGGGCTTGGCGTCTTGGAGATACCAGCTCAACAGGCCCACTGCGGGCGGCTCGGTGCCGCTCCACGAACTCGTGGGCGGGGGGCCCGTGTATCATCAGGACTACTGGAACGGGCGGCTGAACCATTTCGGCGCCCTGCTTGCTCCTGGGCGCTACGAGTGCGTCTTGACGGCAACGGACGGCAAGAATCGGATCCGCACGCTGCATCGCTGGATTCAAATCGGCGGGGAAGTCCCAGCTAAACCAGTGGTGGTCCCTCCGTCTCCGGCGGCGCCGGCCCAAGCCTCGCCGCTTCCATCTCCCCAAACACAGAAGCCGCCCATCGTGATAGAGGAAGCCCCCCAGGTTAAATCCGTCGAGCTGACGCCGCGGCTGCAACCGACGGTACGGGTTGCTGGCGTACGCCGGGCGCCTCCTCGGCGCAAGGCCAAAGCGCAGGATCGGCCCAAACCGAAGGCGCCGGGCGAGCCTACGGCTCGGCCGGCCGCGGGGGGCGCTTTCGAGGTGTCTTGCAAGGCCGGCACCCATCGGATGACGCCGGAGGGAAAGCGGACGCTCGAACAAGCTGCCGCGGCCGCGGCCGCAGACGCGGCCAAGACCATCGAATTGACGGGCTTTGCCGATACGTCGGAGACGGACGCTAAAGCTTTGGCCGAGAGGCGCGCGCAGTTGGTCGCGGGTCAGCTCATCAATAAATACCAGATCGAGCCCAAGAGGATCCAAGTGCGCTCCAGCGTTTCGGACGGCGGGATGCCGAGGATCGCGGTCCGATTGGTAGGCGGGGGGCAGCCATGAATTGGGATGCCTTGATTGATAATCTGGCGTTCGGACGGACCGCCCCGAAGGCGGGTTCCACCCTGGGCATGTTCCTGAGTCCCGAAACCATATATATAGCCCAGACCAGCCTAGGCAAGTCGGGTCAAGTCGCTGTGGACCATTTGGTGCGCATCCCAGTGCCGGTCCCGGAACATGCGGCCAAGGGCTCCGGCGCGGCATCGGGCGGGACCGCGACGCTCAACACCAGCTTTCTCACGGAGAACCAGAAGCTCGGGACATTGATCCGCCAATCCATGTCCCAATACCGATGGAACAGCAAGCGCGTCATGGTCACGCTTTCTCACCATCTGGGCCTGTTGCGTTATTTCATCATGCCATCCATCGAGCGCCGGTTCTTGAAATCGGCCGTGCCGGTGGAGGCGAAGAAATACATTCCAATCCCTTTCGACCTGCTCGGATATGATTACCAGTGCGCGCAACTGCCCGCGGCCACCGGAGGCCGGCCCCGGTTGGGGGTCCTGGTCGCGGTGACGCAGAGACAGAACCTGGCCAACATAGCCGCGATGCTGGAGGGCTTGGGATTGACCATCGCCGGCATGGAGGTTGCGCCATGCTCCGCGCTCAAGCTTTGGCAGGCCCTGGATAAGGGGGCATTGCGCGGGACGCATTGTCAGGTGCATTTCGACGGCGGCAATGTGCGCATACTCATCGCGGACCAAGGTTTCCCGGTCTTCTTCCGCGAAGTGTTCCTGGGCGAAGAGGCGGAGCTAGCGGAGCAGCGCAAGCTGGACCTCGGCGGCTGCCTCATGTTCGCTCAAAAGCAGCTGGCGATTCGCAGCGTGGGCAAGGTCTACGTCAGCGGCACAAGCCGCAACCTCCAGTCCTGGAAGGAGGCCTTCGGCCGAGAACTGGGATTGCCGGTCGACATCCAGGACATCGCCGGCCTGCTTCACGTAAAGGGGGGAGATTGGGGCGGCTACGCGGCGGTCGGCGCTTCGTTGCGTTTTCAAGTCTCCAGCCCCATTACGCTGGACCTTGGCGCGGTGGGGAGGGTTACGGAGGACGAGCGGAGGGCGGCTCGCGGGATTCTGGCCGGTGGCAGCCTGTTGACCCTGCTTTTTCTGTTCCTGGGATTCTTCAAGATGGCGATCTATCAATACCGGGCCCTCGAAACGAGAAAATTCAAGTCTGACCCAGTCAGCGAGGATGTCCTGCGCGGCAAGTCGGAGAATGCCGTCGTGCAGATGTTCCAGAAGATGGAAGAGCAGGCCGATGTGACGCAGGGACTCTGCAACGAGGGCCGCCCCAGGATGATGGCCGTCTTCAAGGACTTAGTCGACAGCTTGCCCGAGCGCGCGTGGCTTAACAAAATAGCGATCAGCCTGCCCTTCGGCAAAGAGGGGGCCGGAAAAGTTTCCTTGACCCTGGCGGGCCATGCCCACTCGGAGGACACGGCGCACGAGCAGGATATGGCAGACCAATTCAGGGAGCGGCTGGCGAAGACGCCTGTCCTGGGCAAGTTGTTCCCAATCCTCAAGGTCGCGATACATTCAGATACTTCGCTGGCGCAAGCTGAAGCCGCGCTGTCTCCGGACGGGTGGTCGGATAAGATGGCCGCTCGCACTGACTTCACGGTCACGGGCGGATTAAGGTAGAGAGATGGAAAAGATAGACTTTAATCGTGTCGTCGAGACCATCCAGGATGAAATCCGGGTCGTCTGCGGCACTTTTAAAGACAAAGGCGCCAACCGTTTCGGGCGCGCCTTGGCTTTGAGCCTGGCGTTGCCCTTTGCGGCTTACCTTTTGATCTATACCCCGGCCATGCGTAAGCTGGCGCATTTGGATGGTGAGTTGTCCCAGGCGCGACTCATGGCGCGCCACGCCGATGACTACAATCAGGTCAAGAATCGACTCCTTGTCGCTTATTCCAGGCTGCCCTTGCCCAAAGACCGCGCCAACTGGCTCTCGGATACGGTCAAGGAGGCCCTGCGCTCGGAGAACATCGTCGCCAGCCAGTTCCCGGCCCCCAATGAAGAAGATGTTCATGGCATTGTCACCCAGAATCTCAGCATCGGCATGAATGTGAAGTTCTCGGAACTAATGGCTCTATTGACGCGGCTGGAGGCGAGCAAGCCATCGATCCATATTTCCAGGGTGGATATCACCAAGAACTCGACTCCGATAGGGAATAACACCGTCAATTGCGTTTTCAGCACGGTCATCTTCACGGAGCGTTACTAGTATGGCGGCGAAGACATCGGCAGGTTGGCTCATCCTGGCGCTCGCCCTGGCGGTGCCCGGCGTGCTTTTCTATCAATGGTATGGGCACCTGGACAAGGCCAAAAAGCAGGAATTCGGCCATAAGGTCCGCGTCCGGATCCCGGATGGCGGGCCTTTCGCTCCCGCGCCGAACAAGAATAGATTGGTCAATCCCATTCCTTCCGAGACTCAGGTGTCGGGCCGTAATAAGGGCCCCTTGACGCCGGCGCCGTTGCAGAGCGATCCCGCGGCGCTCGTGCGGGCGACGCCGAAGGCCACTGCGCCGGGCGCGTCGCTCGGGCGCCCGGGTCCAGGCGCGTCCGCGGCGCCGGCCAAGGCAGAGCCTCTCGCGCCAGCGGTCGCTGGTCCGGCGCCTTCTCCCAAGGCGGTGATGCCGGCGGTGCCCGCTGAGAGCGCGGCCTCCGCGGGAAGTCCCGAAGGTCTTGCCCAGGCCTGGCGGGATCCGACACTTTCCCCTTATGACCAAGTCAAGCTGGACCAAATGGAAACGGAGAAGAACCTTGCCAAGGAAGAGCTGCGGAACCGGGTCATTCGCTCCAGCCCGAAGGCGAAGGCTCAACCGAATGTCGAGCGGACTATCGATCTGCAAGGCATCGTAACCGCCGATGGCGGAAACCGGGCCATCGTGAACGGAGAAATGGCAAGCGAAGGCGATCTGGTGAACACCTCGGTCGGGTCGGTCAAGGTGGTGCGCATCAATTCGCAGTCGGTGCTTTTTCAGTGGAAGAATAAGAAGTTTTCTAAGCGATTGAGCCGGTGATTTGGGGGAAGACAATATGATGAAGGCACAGCGCAGACCCAGCATTCTGCAAAGCGCGACGGCGATTGCGCTGGCATTATCCGTCCTTGTGCAGGCGGCGCCGCCGGCCGCAGCGCAGAGGCGCTACGGAGAGCCTGAAGCCAATCCGCAGGTGCAGCCGCAGTCTTCGGAAAGTCCCGCAACGGGAGGGGCGCCGATCGAGGCGGCTCCAGCGGGTCTGGCGTCCGAGGCGGCCGCGTCGCGCAATGTCCAAGGCGTGCAGATCGGCACTTCCGCCCCGGCCCGCCCTTCAGCCGCCGCGGCCCCGGTGTCGCCCTTGCAGACCCGGGTCACGGTGCGCGTCAAGGGCGCTCCGCTGGAGACATTTCTTGACACCATCCAGGCGCAAGCCCACGTCAACTTCATCGTCACCGAGGGACTCGAAAGTAAACGGGTGACGGCCTTCCTACAGAACGTGACCGTGGCCGAGGCTCTGCAAGTGCTGCTCGAGATCAAGGGTCTGACCTACCAGCAGATAGGGCACAGCAACACCTACATCGTGGCGCCGCGGTCCAAGGCGATCGAGAATGTGATTACCCGCATCTATCAGCTCTCCTACATACCGTTGATCCCTCTCGGCGACAGCGCATCGGACGCGGCCGCCATTACGCCCACATCCAATGCGTCCAGCGGGAGTGGGGGGGGCATCGCAGGTGCCGGCACCGGTGGGGGGGGCGCGGCCACAGGGGGGGGGAGCTCTGGCGCGGTTTCTTTCGTCAGCGTTCTGCACAGCGTTTTGACCAAGACCGGGGAGGTTGCGCTTGAGCCGCGCACTAATTCTATCGTGGTCACCGACATCCCGGAGGTGTTTCCGCAGGTCGAACAGATTATCGCGGAACTCGACAAGAAGGCCCCCCAGGTTATGATCGAGGCCCAGATCGTTGAGATCGACACGGACAAAATCAACAACCTCGGTCTCGAGTGGGGCGGCTCGGACGGGTCGTTGGGACAGTTCAACGCGGGCATGCGAGACGTGGCCTTCCCGTTCAACATCACCAACAACATCAAGGCCACCCATTTCTTCGATCCGGTCAACAACTGGGTCAGCACCTTGGGGGGCTCGACCAGCGGCAGCAACAGCGGTAGCACCAATCTCCTTGGGAACAGCGTCCAGCTTGGCATCTTAAATCTGAGCCAATTACAGATTATCCTGAGGGCGCTGGTCTCTAATTCCCAGGCGCGCTACCTGAGCAAGCCGAAGATCATGACTCTTAACAATAAGTCGGCGATCATACAGGTCGCCAGCCAACAGGCTGTAGGGCACATGATCCAGAATTCGGGAGGGAGCTCCCTCACCAACTCGGTCTCCGCGGCGGAGCGCTATAGTACTGGCCTGATCCTGAAAGTGACGCCGCAGGTCAACAAAGACGGCTATATCACCATGCTGGTGCAGCCTAGCTACACCGACATCCATGCGTCTCCCATATCGACGGCGAGCAATCCTGTCTACGACCCCGTCACCCGGGGCGCCTCGAGCCTGGTGCGCGTGCGCAACGGCCAGACACTGGTCATGGGCGGGTTGCTGCGCTCGGTCGAGAACAAGACGGTGCGCAAGGTGCCGCTGCTGGGCTACATCCCGATCATCGGATGGCTATTCACCAGCAGCCAAGGCGCGCGCTCCAACATGGACCTGGTCATCTTCTTGACGCCGACCATCGTGAGCGATTAGGCATACCGCAGAGGGCTTGACAATGGCCGATAGGGCACTATACTTGCTGGGGAAATCCTATGTCTGAGAAACAGGAACTAGCCGACATCCTCGTTACCAGCGGCGTCATCACCGTGGATCAAAAGGAGAAGGCCACCCGTCTGGCCGTCGCCTCGCGCTGCTCCTTCAGCGAGGCCGTGGTCAAGCTGGGCTTTGCCACGGACGACGGCCTGGCCCGCGCCATCTCCAAGCAGCGCGGCATCCCGTACGCCTCGCGCGAGAATAAGATTCTCCGCGTCGAGAAAGGGCAGAACCTGGAGAAGATCATCAGCGAGGCCTACGCCCGGGAGCATTGCGTCCTGCCTTTGTTCCTCGACGAGTCGGTCCTCGCGGTGGCCATGCCCAATCCCGATGACATGATGCTGCTCGATAACCTCAAGCTGCTTACTTCCGGCCTGGAGATACAGCCTTTCGTGGCCAGCCGGGCGCAGATCCTCAAGGCCATCGACGACTTCTACCAGGGCGGCGGCACTTTCATTGAGAAGTCCATGGCTGCCGGCGGCGGCATGGCCGGCGGTGTCGAGGAAGTCGTTGAGATGGAGGACGCGGGGGGGGGCCGGGTGGACCTGGACCAGGCGATCCAGGGCGCCCAGGGCGCGGACGTCATCTCCCTGGTCAATGCGATCCTCAAGCAGGCCATCACCGAGCGCGTTTCGGATATCCATGTGGAGAGCTACGACGAACGGGTGATGTTGCGTTTCCGCATAGACGGCGTGCTCTACGAGCGCCCGGCGCCTTTGAAGAAGGACTTCTTGGGCGTGATCTCCCGCATCAAGATCCTTTCCAAGCTTGATATCGCGGAGCGCCGCCTGCCCCAGGATGGCACCTTCTCCATCAAGGTGCAGAACCGGAACATCGACCTGCGCGTCTCCATCTGCCCGACGGTGTACGGCGAGAAGGTGGTCATGCGCATCCTCGATAAGGGGGCGGTCGAGCTCAATATCGACAAGATCGGCTTCGAGCCGCGTCAGAAACAGGACTTCCTTGAAGGCGCGAGCCTGCCCCATGGTCTGCTCTTCCTCACCGGGCCGACCGGCTCCGGCAAGACCACGACGCTTTATTCCGTCCTGAGCACCATCGTCACCCCCGAGCTCAACTTCATGACCATCGAGGACCCGGTGGAGATCAAGCTGGAGGGGATCAATCAGGTCCAGGTGCGCGCCAATATCGGGCTTACCTTCGCCGCGGCTTTACGCTCGTTCCTGCGCCAGGATCCGGACGTCATCCTGGTGGGAGAGGTGCGCGACCAGGAGACCGCCCAGACCTGCCTGCGCGCGGCCTTGACGGGCCACTTGGTCCTCTCGACGCTGCACACCAACGACGCTCTTTCCGCCGTCGTGCGCCTTATCGACCTCGGCATCGAGCGGTTCCTGCTGTCCAGCAGCCTGGCCGTGGTGGCTGCCCAGCGCTTGGTGCGCAAGCTCTGTCCGCATTGCAAGAAGCCGCACCAGCCCGATCCCAAGGACGTGGAGATGTGCATACGGGAATCTCTCCTCAATCCTTCGCCTGATCCGAATAAGATCGCTTTCTTCGAGCCGCGGGGCTGCGACAAGTGCGCGCACACGGGTTTTCTAGGCCGCACCGCAATCTATGAGGTCTACCGGGTCATTCCGGAGATGCGGGAGATCATTTATAAGCATGGGGGCGACTTGGCCCGGTTGCGCGAGGCCGCAGTTCGGGCCGGCATGTGGAACTTGCGCGCCAGCGGCTGGCGCAAAGTCATCGCCGGCCTGACGGCGTTCGAGGACATCCAAAGCGTGACTATCGATGAGTAGCTCCGTTTGAACATCTAAAGATATGGGCCGATTCAATTACACAGTCCAAGACAGCAAAGGCGAAACGAGTTCCGGGGCCGTGGAAGCCGGTGATGAAAATGAGGCCATCGCCGTCCTCCAAGGCAAAGGCTACTTTATCCTTGCCATTTCCGTGGAGCGCACGGTGCGCACGCCGGGCACGCAGGCCCCGGGGGCCGGCAGGGTCGCCGCGCGCGACCTTATATTTTTCGCGGAGCAACTATCGACGCTCCTCAACGGCGGCGTTCCCCTGGTGCGTGCCCTGTCATTGCTCGGTGAGCACTCCGCCTCCAAGACCTTGCATTTTGCCCTGGCCCAGGTGACCAAGGACGTGGCGGGGGGGATGGCGCTCTATAAGGCGCTGGAGAGACATCCCAAGGCTTTCAGTAGTCTTTGGATCTCCCTCGTCCAGGCCGGAGAGATGGGCGGCCAATTGCCTAAGGTCCTCAGGCAGATCGGGTCCTACATCGGCGCCCAGGCGGAGCTCAAGGGCAAGATTATCACGGCTATGGCCTATCCCGCCGTCCTGTGCTGTATATCGTTAGGCGTGCTGGCATTTTTTATCATTAAGATCGTGCCCGTCTTTGCTGATATCTTCCGCCAGTTCGGGGTGCAACTGCCTCCGTTGACGGCGGCCATCATCCTGGTGTCCAACCTGCTGGTCCACCACTTGGCCCCCTTGATCGTCGTCGTGGTGGGCATCTGGTTCATTTGGAGCGCCTATACCGCGACCGAGCCCGGACAAATCACGAAGTGGAACCTTATCTTCAGTACGCCCTTCTTCGGTGCCTTTGCCAAGAACATGCTGGT
Source organism: uncultured Elusimicrobia bacterium (assembly GCA_903881545.1). Lineage (GTDB taxonomy): Bacteria > Elusimicrobiota > Elusimicrobia > UBA1565 > UBA9628 > UBA9628. The sequence goes on along the minus strand of CAIRTQ010000024.1, from coordinate 19,935 downwards.
GGAGCGCCTACTGACTACATTATCCACTTTGATCGAGAGCGGCGTGAGCATCCTCAACGCCATTACTGTCTTGGAGGGGGTGTTTGGCGCCAATATCATCTTCCAGCGCCTCCTGCGTTCGGTCCGTAACGATGTAGCGGCTGGAAAATCCATCTCTGCGGCCTTCCGCCGGACCGGAGTCCTGCCGGCCCTGGTCACCGAGATGATGTTCATGGGTGAGGAATCGGGCAAGCTCCCGGACATGCTGGTCACTCTATCCGCTTTCTATCGTGAACAGATCGATCAATTCACGCGGCGCTTTACGGCCATCATCGACCCCATCCTGGTGGTGGGTATCGGCGGCGTGGTCGGAGTCATCGTGCTGGCGGTGTTCCTGCCCATATTCAAACTGACCAGCGTGGGTTCGCATTAGTCTCGTGCCCTCTGTTTCCTTTTACCAAAATTTATCTAAAATCAGCCTATTCTTAACTGGACATTGTCGCACATTGGCCTTATGCTCCTAAGAGAGGCAGCTTTGCGTACGCGGCACCTTGCTGGAACAGGAGGCCCGCATGGAACGCGCAATCGGTTTAGTGGGTCTCCTTCGGGACTGTAGTTGTAGAGGAAGAGACTTCTTTGGTATTCCCCACTTCAGAATGAGGAATTCGGGTTAAGGGGGTACGGTTATGCCGCGAAAGCACCGTCAAGGCTTTACCCTTGTTGAGTTGCTCGTCGTATGCCTCATCATTGGCATTCTTGCGGCTTTTTCCATACCCCAGTACCTGAAAAGCATGGAAAACAGCAAGGCGGACTCGGCCGCCGGGTTGGTGAGGATGGTGGCCTCGGCGAATAAGATGTATGCCGTCGATCACAACGGCGTCTATACGGCCGGTCACTTGACCAACGACTGCAACACCGTGGGGACCTGCGCGCCGGGCGCCGGTCCCGACCCTGTGTGCAATCTCGTCGCTTGCAAGTACCTGGCGTCCAACGACTTCAATAGCATGGCCTACAATGCCTATGCCTGTGACGGCGTTACCGGGACTTGCCCTTGCGGGAAAAGATCGGGCACGGGGAACAATGCGACAGCCTGCGTCATGCGCGTCAATGGAGCCTCTCCAGGGACCAGCAATACCCCGTACACGCAATGGGGCTACGTCATGGATGTATTCGGCCAAGTCACTTGTGAACCCAGCGGCGCGACTGGCGCTTGCGCCGCGGGAGGAAACGATCCTCCTACGCCGAGTCAATGATGGCCAGGAAGTTGCTTCGGGCACCGGGTAAGGTTATGAAGGGGAGACCAGGCTACACGCTCATCGAGGTGGTAGTGGCCATGTTGTTGTCGTGCGTGATGATCGCTTCCGTGTTCAGCGTCGCCCTGAGCAATAAGGTGGCCTCCAACAAGATCGACCACAGCTTGGTCGCGGTTCAGGCTTCGCGATCCTTGCAGGAAAAACTATCCGCTTACGTCACCGCGGATCCGACGAATACGATCATCGCCGGGCCTTCTGGCGGAGGGCCGGGCCTGGCTAGCTGGAGCCTGAATTGGGCCGGCTATTCAGACAGCCAGGGCACCGTGTGGGCCCTGGCCGGCGGTTCGCATGTCGTTACCGGCCCTGGCCTGCCTCCTGCCGCCATCATAAACGCTGGGCTCAAGAGCGGCGAAGCCTCATGTCCCGGCGGCGCGAGCGGCCCAGCCTGCGTTGAATACTTTGTCTATTGGCCCTGCGCCGGAGGGGGGACTCCGGCGTTCCCGCTGCCGAACAATTGCCAGCCCGTGATAAACGTGAGCGTGTTCTGGTTGGAGCCAGTCCAATGACCTCTCGACGCGGTTTTAGCCTGACAGAGCTCCTCATCGCCTTGGTGCTCTCCACCTTGGTCCTCGTGGGCATCATCGGAATCGCCTCGCAGATGGTTAGATTCCAGATGGAGTCGGGTACCCGGGGGGGCAATTCCGATTGGGCCTTGATCGCCTTGGACCGGATGAACAAGGAGATCCAAAATGCCAGTTCCGTGCCCGCGCCGATTCCCGGTGGGACCTCCGCCTCATTGAGTGGATGCAGCAACTTTTCGATACAGCAATACAATCTGACAGGCACCGGGAAGATCCGCAATTGCACCTGTTCGGCCGCCAGTTCTTCCTGTTGCGTCACGAATTTCTACTACTGCGTGGCGACCTTAAGCGGGAATAAGAACGCCAGCTTGTTGCGCTACGGCAGCCCGCCGAATCCTTCCTCAGACGCGGCGTGCCCCATGGCGCTGCCTAGCTGCGGAAGCGGGAGCTACGATGTCGTGGCCCAAAACGTCTCGCCTCTGAGCGGCGCCGTCAATTATTTCACTCGCAACAACGACGGCAGCGTGCAGGTGCAGTTCAACGTGGGCGCGGCTCCGACCGCCAACGCGCCATTGGCCACGGCCTTGCATGTCAATAGCACGATCAATATGCAAAAAGCCTACAGCGATACGGCGGATTGATGATGAAAAAGGGCAGCGTCTTGATCCAGGTCCTGGTCACCGCGGTCATCGTGTCTGTCATTTGTGCCGGGCTCCTGAGCATGCTCCTTTTGCGAGCCACTTACAACGCCCGCGCCAAGCAGAGCGCCGCCGCGACCATGTCGGCCAACGGCGCCTACAATGCCGTCATGACCGCTTGGGCTGCCGCGAAGCAGACCTGTATAGACCTCAGCGCTGAGGGCTTTAGCGGGGGGGGGCCCGTCAACACTTGCAATTGTACTTATAGCATGGGTAGCCCGGGCGGCGCCGTCACGGTGACCGTTACCGGGACCTATCCCAGCTGCACGCTGTCCGTCAGCGCGCCGCCGCCCTTCCAGCTAGCCCAGTGAAAACGCCCCGCATACTCATCATGACCGCAGACGACTTCGGCGCCAGCCGGGAAGTCAATGACGCCGTGGTCCGGGCTCACCAAGAGGGCGTCCTGCGCTTCGCCAGCCTCATGGTTGACGCTCCCGCCGCCGAGGACGCCGCAACCAAGGCCCGCGGACTGCCCGGCTTGGGCGTCGGAGTGCATCTGGTCCTCTGTGACAGCGCCCCGGCTTCCTGGGGACTGCGTCTCGTCTGGGATCGGTCCGGCAGGCGGCGCATGGAGGAGAACCTGGCGAGACAGATAGAGCGTTTTTTTGGATTCGGCTTGATCCCGACCCACCTGGATAGCCATTGCCATGCCCATGTGCATCCTGCGGTCTTCCCGGTCATGGCGCGCCTGGCCCAGCGTTATGGGATAGGCCGCATCCGCTGGCCCGCCGGCGAGCTCGAGCCCAGCTTGGCCTATGCCAAGACTGATGGGGCAGGTGGTTATAGCCCTCTATTCTCACTGCGCCAAGCCACGCTGGCCGGAACCTTTGCAAGCTTGGGGCTGTTCCTCAAATGGACGGCCCGGGGCGTAAGCATGCCGCGTTGCTACGGATTGCTCCGTTCCGGGATGATGACCGAGGATTACGTGCTTTGGCTCCTGCGTCGTCTGCCGGAAGGAACGACCGAGATCTATTTCCATCCGTCCGCCGAACCCGCCTCCCAGGTCCGCGGGCGCCCGACGCCGACCCACCGCAGCATCACCGAGTTGCTCACGCTCTCCAGCCCGCGCGTGAAACAGGTCATTCAGGAAGAGCTCATCGAACTCTTGAGTCCCCGGTAACTGCCCGGTCAGGGTTCGGTAACCAACGCATCCAGCGGGATAAGTCGACCTTGGGAGATGAGGCGGTAGCGTTGGCCGCGCCAGACGACCTCGCCTGGCGCAAGACCCGCGAGCCAAGCCGCGCAGGCCAGCCATTCACTTGGCGCCTGCCAGAGCAAGGCGGCTGGGCTTACGGTCGCTCCGGCCATTCTCTGAAGGACTACGGCGGCCAGGGCTTTCGCCCCCAGCAGGACTGCCGCCAGCGTCGCCAAGCGTGCGTTCCAGCCGAATAGCGCCAGCGTGAGAGTCGTCAGAGAGAATCCGTGCAGAATCGCGCATCCGCAGTACCCGGCCGGATTGCAAAGGCGCACGGTGCGCTGCCAGCGCACGAGGTGGTGGAAGATGTCGCCCAGACGGCTTGCCTCGGCGCAGATTGATTCGATGACGAGGTCGCAGAATTCAATGCGGAAGCCGGCCGCGGTCACGATCTCGCCAAGGGCGAAGTCATCGGCGAGGCGGTTGGCCAGCGCCGCAAAACCGCCAGCCCGTTCAAAAACTCTGCGGCGCACCAAGGTGGCGGCGCCCATGGCAAAGCGCAGGCCCGCGGCACCGGCGAGCATGGCCTGGGGCAGGAACTGTGCGTTGACCGCTAAGGCCTCCAGCGGCCCCCAAAGACCTGGCGCGGCGACCGAACGGTAGAAACAGGTCACCAGACCGACCCGCGCTTCAGTAAAAGGGGCGACGGCCCGCCTTAGGAAGTCGCGCGGTACGCGGATATCCGAATCTGACAGCAACAGGATTTCGTGCTTGGCCAACGGATAGGCGTTGGAGATGTTGTTGACCTTCGGGTTGCTGCCGATGCTGCCGTCGGACACGATGACCCTTATGTCTAGATGCGGGAAATCTCGGCGCAGGCGCTCAACCACCGGCAGCGCGGCGTCGTCGGCGCTGCCCACGGCGCAGAGTATCTGCAGCGTGGGATAATCCTGCTCGCAGAAACTGGCTAGATTCTCGTAGAGGCCGCGCTCCGCGCCTTTCAGGGGCTTTAGGATGGTGACAGGAGGCAATATCGCTCCGGCCGGACGGGCGCGCGCGCGGCGCAACAGCCAAGCTGCGCCCGCGATGCTGGCCAGGGCGAACACGATGCCGAACGCAAGAGTGGCATAAGAGAGGCAGACCAATGCTGTCTTGGCCGCCCCAACCGCAGTTACTGCGGTTGGGAGGAACGCGCCGCGCCAGATCATGCCGCGCCCGTCCTAGACGGGCACCGAATCCCGCGCCTGTGGGCGATCTTCGCCGCAGGCCGCAGGGTCCGGGCTACGGCCGCGCAGATAGCGCAGGAATTCCCGCCCCTCGCGCAGACGGCGGCGCCTTTCCTCGGGGTCCCGGGCCATGCGCACGAGCATGCGCCAGATGGGGGTGGGCCGGCCGTAGAAGCGCGTATAGAAGCGCTTGACGCCAGCCTGTATGTCGGCGGCGGAGAGATTCGGGTAAGAGAGGGCGCACGATTGAGTCCCGTCGTTGCGCACGAGGGCGGAAGGCTCATACCATTTGTTGGCCATGACCTGCCGGTAGAGCTCCGTGCCGGGGTAGGGGGCGGGGATGGAGACCTGGATGGTGTCGACATTAAGGCGGCAAGCGAACCTGATGGATTCGGAGATGGTCTCCTTGGTTTCGCCGGGCAAACCCAAGATGAAGCAGCCGTGCACGAGTATGCCGAGCTTGCTGCAATTCCGGGTGAATTCCTCCGCTATGTCGACGCGCAGGCCCTTCTTGACGTTGTTGAGTATCTGTTGATTTCCCGACTCATAGCCTACCAGCAGCACGCGCAGGCCGTTCTCCTTGAACAATTTCAGGTAGTCGTAGGGGACGTTAGCGCGGGCGTTGCAGGACCAGACCAATCCGAGCCGGCCCAGGCCTCGGGCGATTTCAGCGGCCCGGGGCAGGTTCGCGGTGAAAGTGTCGTCATCGATGAAGAATTCCTTGACCTCAGGGAAGAGAGCGCGGGCGCGCGACATCTCCGCGATCACGCTGGCGGCGCTGCGGGTCCGATAGGTCCGTCCGCTGACGGTCTGCGGCCAAAGACAGAAGGTGCAGCGGGCTGGACAGCCGCGGCCGGTGTAGAGGGAAAGGTAGGGATGCAATAGATAGCCGTTATAGTAATTTTCTATCTTCAGGTCTCGTTTGTAGACGTCCAAGACGCTGGGCAAGGCGTCCAGGTCCTGGATCAGCGCCCGGTCCGGATTGTGGCGTATGACGCCGTCCCGCCGAAAACTGATGCCCGCCACAGTCTCCCAAGGCTGGCCCTGCGCGACTTCGAGAAGGGCATAGTCGTACTCTTCTCGGGCCACGAAATCCAATACGGGAGCGGCGCGCAGCGCGGCCGCGGGTAATACCGCGACATGCGCCCCCACGAACCCGATGATCATGTCCGGGCTGGCTTTCTTCAGCGCTCCGGCGACGCGGACATCGTTATCGAATGATGGCGTGGAGGTGTGGATGATGCAGAGTTCAAAGCCCTTGGCCATCTGTAGGACCTGTTCCAGCCCGAGGTCGTCGGCCGGCGCATCGATGAGCTTGGAGTTCGCGATAAGGGCCGCGGGCTGAGCGAGCCAGGTGGGGTACCAGAAAGACCGCACTTCTCGGCTGGCTTGATAGCGTGCGCCGGCGCCGCCGTCAAATCCGGCGTAGGAGGGAGGATTCAGAAACAGCGTCCGCAGTGTGCCCATGTTGCCCTCTTTGTGGGATTATGATTGCGATTGTTAATTATTTTATTAAAAAAAATGATATAAAACAACACGATATTCTGGTAAACTGATTATGATGCGCGCCATGTTCGTTGGATTGATTCTCTGCTTCGCCAGCGTTGGAGAATCCCGGGAGAAAGGCGGGGGGTGGCATGAGACCGACTCCCCGCATTTTGCTGTGATATACGAGCTGGCCTGGCTCCCGGCCGGATTCATCATGAATCTGGAACGGATGCATAGCCGTTTGCGTATGGACTTGGGCTGGCTCTCGCCTTGGATGGGCAAGGAGCGCATCAAGCTCTACCTCTACAAGACCACCCGGTCCTATCTGGCGGGGGAATTCGAGCCTCCGACTTGGTCTAACGGATTGGCCCTCTTCGCAAGTCGCAGCGTAGCCGTTCCGGACCAAGCCGACCGGAAGGTCTTGCTGCGCGTCATTAGTCATGAATCCACGCACCTGCTCTTCGAGGGATACTGGCATGAGGCGAGCAAGGTGCCGCCCCCGGCTTGGATCAACGAGGGTCTGGCCATGATGGAGGAGAACGATACTCCCGAGCATCCAGAGCGCTCCCCCTGGTTCCAGAGCATGGTCCTGGCCAAGCCCGAGAGCTTTCTGCCCATGCAGAGATTCTTCGCCTTGAGCCCGACCAAGGATCTGGACAACAAGGCCGCCATCGGGGATTGGTATATCCAAGCCTATTCCATGGTCTATTTCCTTTATCACGAGTATCAGAGCCTGCAGTTCAAGAATTTCTGCATGCATTTGCGCGAAGGCCGGAGTTTGGAGCGATGCCTGTGGCTCGCCTATCGCTATAACGGCCTGGACTCTCTGGAAAAGGATTGGCGCCATTGGCTGGGCCGGACGGATATGCACGCCAAAGTGCGCCGAGCCCTCGCGGACGCCTCGCACGAGGAGTCATTCAGCGAAGGCAGCAAGGATTCTTTCGCACCCTCTCAGTTCACCCCGATGAAGGGGTTCAAATCCCTGCGCGAATAGGTCCGTGCGGCCCGCCGGTCCTCAGATATCTCCCTGTGTGCGAGGCGGCGTTCCTTGCGACTTCATCGGGCCGGCCGCAGGCCACGACTTCTCCGCCCCGTTCTCCGCCTTCCGGCCCGAGGTCCACTATCCAATCCGCCTGGCGGATGACCTCCAGGTTGTGCTCGATGACCAGCGCGGTGTTGCCGCCCGAGACCAAGCGGTGGAGCACCTCCAGCAGCTTGTCCACGTCAGCGAAGTGCAGGCCCGTGGTCGGCTCGTCTAGGATATAGAGGGTGCGGCCCGTAGCCCGGCGACAAAGTTCCGCGGCGAGCTTGACGCGCTGGGCCTCGCCTCCAGAGAGGGTGGTCGAGCTCTGGCCCAAGGCGATGTAGCCCAGGCCGACATCCGTGAGGGTCCTGAGGGTGCGACAGATGGTGGGATGCGCGGAGAGGAAGCCCTGGGCTTCTTCCACGCTCATGGCCAGGAGCTCCGCGATGTTCTTGCCCTTATAGCGGACTGTGATGGTCTCGTCGTTGAAACGAGCTCCGTGGCATTCGTTGCACTGCACGTAGACATCCGGAAGGAACTGCATGGAGATGCGCAGGGTCCCATCGCCCTGGCAGTTCTCGCACCGGCCACCTTTGACGTTGAAGGAAAAGCGCCCTGGTTTGTAGCCGCGCGCCTTGGACTGGGGCAGCATGGAATAGATTTCCCGGATGGGCGCCCACAGGCCGGTGTAGGTGGCCGGATTGGACCGGGGAGTCCGGCCGATGGGGGATTGATCCACCACGATGACCTTGTCGAGGCGATCCGCGCCCACGAGCGCCTGGTGCGCGCCAGGTTCTTCCTTGGCGCCGTAGAGCTTGCGTGCCAAGGCTTTGTAGGCGACTTCATGGACCAAGGTGGACTTGCCCGATCCGGAGACGCCGGTCACGCAGACCAGCAACCCGAGCGGAATGTCCACATCTATATTCTTGAGGTTGAATTGGCGCGCGCCCTTGATGAATAGATGGCCGCTGGGCTCGCGTCGGGGCGGCCGGGACCGGGGCGGAGCCTTGCCGTTAAGATACGCGCCGGTGAGAGATTTGGGTTCGGCCAGTATGTCCTTCAGAGTCCCTTGCGCCACCACTTGGCCTCCGTGGATCCCTGCGCCCGGACCTAAGTCCACGATCCAGTCCGCCGAGCGGATGGTCTCCTCGTCATGCTCCACGACCACCAATGTGTTGCCCAGGTCGCGCAGGCGCTTGAGGGTCGTCAGGAGACGCGAGTTGTCGCGCGGGTGCAGGCCAATGGACGGCTCATCGAGGACATAAAGCACACCCGTGAGGCCCGATCCGATCTGGGTGGCGAGATGGATGCGCTGGGCTTCGCCTCCGGCCAAGGTCTCGGAGGCCCGGTCCAAGGTCAGGTATTCCAACCCCACGGAACTCAGGAATTCCAGCCGAGCTCGTATTTCCTTGAGCACTTGCTTGGCGATCGTCTTACGGTTTTCGTCCAGGGTAAGCCCTGAGAAGAAAGTCTGTGCTTTGGTTACTGAGAGCCGAGTCAACTCCGAAATGCCCAGGTCTCCTATCTTGACGGCCAGGGCTTCGGGTTTGAGTCTCGCCCCGGAGCAGGAGGGGCAGACCTTCTTGCGCATGAAGCGGTCGGCGATGGCGGCCTTCACGAAATCCGACTCAGATTCGGAGACACGGCGTTCCAGGTTGTGGACGACCCCTTCGAAGTCCTGGTCATTCTTTGCCCAGGATGGCTTATAGGTGCCGCCGCCATAGAGGACTATTTCCCTTTGCTCTTCAGGCAGATCCCGCCACGGCCGCTTCTGATCTATCCCCTGCTGCCGGCAGACTTGGTCGAGGATCTCCGTGTAATAGCCGGACCAGGATCTCTTCCAGCGGTTGGTGCGCGTCGTGACCGGGTCGGTCCAAGCCGTCACGGCGCCTTCGGCGATGGATAGACCGGGATCTGCCACCACCAGTTTGGGCTCCACTTCCGTCTTGTGGCCCAGGCCGCCGCAATCCGGGCAGGCGCCGTAGGGGGAATTGAAGGAGAATAGCCGCGGCTCGAGTTCGGGCAGGCTTACCCCGCAGTCCGGGCAGGCATGGTGCTCGCTCATGATGCTGCCGGCCTTGGGGTCGCCGGCAGGCTCCACGCGGACCAATCCTTTTGACTCCTTGAGTGCGATCTCGATGGAATCCGCGATGCGCTGGTGCTCATCGCTCGTGACGCGGAGTTTGTCCACAAAAAGCTCGATGGTATGCTTCTGGTAGCGGGAGAGCTTGGGGATGGAGTCGAGGTCCAGGGGCTTGCCGTCCACGCGCACGCTCACGAAGCCCGAGCGTTTGAGCCGCTTAAAAAGGTCTTCATAGGTCCCGGTGCGGCCCCGGACCAAGGGCGAATAGACGACCACGGACGAGCCGTCATGCTCGCGCATGATGGCATTGACGATGGATTGGGCCGACTGCTTCTGGATGCGCTTGCCGCATTCGGGGCAGTGCGGGATCCCGGCGCGGGCATAGAGCAGGCGCAAATAGTCGTATATTTCGGTCACGGTCGCGACGGTCGAACGGGGATTACGGGAAGGATTGCGCTGCTCGATGGAGATGGCGGGAGAGAGCCCCTCGATGAGGTCAACGTCCGGCTTGTCCATCATCTCCAGGAACTGGCGGGCATAGGCCGAGAGGCTCTCCACGTAGCGGCGCTGGCCCTCGGCGTAAAGGGTGTCGAAGGCCAGGGAGGACTTGCCTGACCCGGAAAGACCGGTGACCACGATAAGCTTGCCGCGCGGCAGCGTCAAGCTGATGTTCTTGAGGTTATGCTGGCGCGCGCCGCGTATGACGATATTGTCCATGGTTCGACTCGGAGAGCTGGTTGCGCCCTGACTGGGGTTCCCATTATATCGAATTCGGAGGTGTGCGAATGGAACTATTCCGGGGCCCGATCGTATTTAAATTGAGGCCGGGCTGATACCGGGAAAGGCCTTAGGATTGAATGAGTCTGAATAATTCAGGTGTTCCTGACCGCATCGTCTTCTCCTTCACCGGAGACGGATCCCTGCTCCGCAAGCTCGAGCGGGCGCGCGCGGTCCTCTGGCGCAAGTGCCCGGCCGGAAGGCTGGAGGACATCTTGGCCGAGGTGCTGGACGCATTCCTCGACAAGAGGGATCCCTCGTGCCGGCTTGAAAAAATACGCCGTTTGAAGCGTCAATCGGGGCGTATCACCGCGAGCACCGAGACCCGCCGCATCCCGCAGTGGGTCAAGGATGAGGTCTGGCGGCGGGATAACGGGCAGTGCGTGTTCAAGACCCCGGATGGCGCACGTTGCCCTGAGCGCAGCGGGCTGGAATTCGACCATCGTATCCCGTGGGCCCTGGGTGGCAGGTCGCACGACCCCGGTAACATCCGGCTTCTTTGCCGCGTCCACAACCAGATATACGCCCGGCGCATGTTCGGAGGATCGGCGGAGAAGGCCCGCCCGCCGTAGCCGCCAGACGATCAACGGTCGGGGTCAGGGAAGTCGCGTTGCGAGATCAGCGTGTGCTGGCGCCCCGCCTCCGCCGATTCGGGGAAATCCAGGGTGTAGTGCAGCCCGCGGGACTCCCGGCGCGCCATGGCCGAGTGGATGACCGCTGTGGCGACCACCGCGATATTTCGCAGTTCAATCAAATCTGAAGTCAATAGGAAGTCCCAGTAATATTGTTCTATCTCGCGGTTTAGGAGGCGCATCCGATTCAAGGCGCGTTCCAAGCGTTTTTCGGAGCGCACGATTCCCACATAGTTCCACATGAGGCGACGGATCTCATCCCAGTTCTGCGCGATCACCACGGCTTCTTCTGATTTCACGGCCCGTCCGGGGTTCCAGTCCGGCGGCGGCGGGATATCGTGTCCTGCCCATTCGTCCCGGCGCGCCTTGAGGCGCAGGGAGAGCCTGTGCGCGAAGACGCAGCACTCCAGCAGTGAGTTCGATGCCAACCGATTGGCTCCGTGGAGGCCCGTATGCGCCACTTCGCCCACGGCAAAAAGGCGCGGGATGGAAGTGGCGGCGTCCGCATCAGTCCGGATCCCGCCGCAGAAGAAGTGCGCCGCTGGGACCACGGGTATGGGCGAGACGGCCATGTCCACGCCGAACGAAAGGCATTTGTCGTAGATGTTGGGAAATCGCCCGCGGAGATAGCCCGCCGTCTTATGCGTCATGTCGAGAAACACGCACTCAGCGCCCGTGCGCTTGAGCTCCGCATCGATGGCGCGTGCGACGATATCGCGCGACGCAAGGTCGCCCTGGCGATCGTAGTCGGACATGAAGGCGCGGCCGCGGCTGTCTATGAGACGCCCGCCCTCGCCGCGCAAGGCCTCCGAGATCAGAAAGGACTTGGCTTGAGGATGATAGAGGCATGTGGGATGGAACTGCACGAATTCCATGTCGGCCAGGACCGCGCCAGCTCGCCAGGCCATGGCCATGCCGTCACCAGTGGCCACGTCAGGGTTCGAGGTGTAGATGTAGACCTTGCCCGCTCCACCCGTGGCCAGGACCGTGGCCCGGGCCGCGAATGTGTGGACCACTCCGCTCGCGCGTTCCAGGGCGTAGGCGCCGCAGCAGTCGCCTTGGCCGTCCCGAATAAGATTGACCGCGATGTGGTTTTCGAAAATCCGGATGTTGGCGTCCTCTTGGCAACGCTGCACCAGGGCGCGGATGATCTCTCGGCCTGAGACATCTCCCGCATGCAGGATGCGGCGATGCGAATGGGCCGCCTCTAATCCTAGATCCATGACGCCGTCCTTCTCGCAGAAGCGAACCCCAAGTTCGCGGAGTTCTCGGATCCGGGCCGGAGCTTCATCCGCCACCAAGCGCACGATCGCCTCGTCACACAGGCCTGCCCCCGCCTTGATGGTGTCTTCCGCGTGGCTGGCGGGAGAATCGTCCCGGCCGATGGCCGCGGCGATGCCGCCTTGGGCGTAGTTGCTGTTGCACTCAGACACTTCTTTCTTGGTCAGCAGGTGGACTGTCCCCAAGGCGGAAAGCTTGTGGGCGCTGAGCAGGCCTGCCAATCCGCTGCCAATGACCAGGAAATCAGAGGTGAGTTTCATGCCTGAATTGGATTTTGACTGCTCCGGGTGGGAATGCTAAAGTCTATCAAATGATTCGCACTTTCGGGGCGCGCCAGCCGCAGATTCATTCCACCGCATTCGTGCACGATAGCGCGGAGGTCATCGGTCGTGTCGCTCTGGGCGCGGAGGCGTCGGTCTGGCCCCTGGCCGTCCTGCGCGGAGATGTGGCCGCCATTTCGGTGGGCGCGCGCAGCAACATCCAGGACCTGGCGGTCGTGCACGCGGATCACGGGCGGCCAGCCCGCATCGGGCGCGGGGTCACGGTGGGCCATGGAGCCGTCATCCACGGCGCGCGCATCGGCGACGGCTGCCTTATCGGGATGGGCGCCACCGTGCTGGAATGCAGCATCGGAGCGCAGTGCCTGATCGGGGCCGGAGCGCTCGTGCCCAAGGGCATGCGCGTGCCGCCGCGTTCACTCGTGCTCGGCCTGCCCGCGCAGATCAAGCGGCGGCTGACCGCCGCGGAGATTGCCGGGCTGAAGCGCTCCGCCGCGCTCTATGTGCGTCTGGCCCGGGAACATGCGCGGAGTTCCCGCGTCGTGTTCGCGCCCGCATGATATTCTGGCCGGCATTCGATTATGTCGCCAAATAGATGACCACGCAGCGGCGGTCATCATGAGTCCTTCCCCGCAGCCACGGGCTGTCTATCGCCACAAGAACAAGCCGCTGTATCTGAAGTGCCCGCTTAAGGAGATCTGCCGCTATGGCCAAAGCCGCTAGCTTGGCGTGCCTCGTACTGGCGGCCGCCGGCTTGGGAACTCAGGCCTGGGGCCTGAGCGCGGCCGCCGGGAAGATAGACATCACTCCATCCGCTGAGAGGCGCGGCGTGTATTTGGCCGGCTTCGGGGCGAAAGGGCGCCGGCCGTCCGGTGTCCATGACCCTCTTTATGCGCATCTGCTCGTGCTCAAGGACGGGCCGCGGGTCGTGGCCTTGGCGTCCCTGGATCTGCTGGGCTTCTACAGGAATGATGTGGAGGACCTCCGCCGCCTGTCGGGGTTCAACGGGCCTGACCACCACCTCTTCGTGGCCGCCACTCATAATCATTCCGGGCCGGACACCCTGGGCTTTTGGGGTCCATGGCCGGGAGCTTCGGGAGTGAATAAGCGATGGCAGCGGCGGACCAGGGACCGGGTGGCCGCCGCTTTGCGGGATCTGGAGGCGCATCTAAGGGAAGTCCGCCTGACCGGCTGGCATGGGCGCCTGGATCCCCAAGGGCTTTGTCGGGACAACCGGGACCCGGTGATCCTCGATTCTGACCTGGCGGCGCTCGAATTCAGCGACCGGAACGGCCGCAGCGTCGCGACCATCGTGAATTGGTCCTGCCATGCGGAGGTCCTGGGCCGGGATAACCTTCTCATCACGGCGGATTTCCCCGGATTTTTGTGCGGCAAGGTGGAACGGGAGAGGGGCGGGACCTGCTTGTTCTTCAACGGTGCCATCGGAGGCCTGCTCACTCCGGAGCGGGTTCTGGGCCGGGACGGCTTCGCGGAGGCCAGCCGCATCGGCACCGCGGTCGCGGGCGCGGCCCTGCGCGGCCTGGCCGGAGCGTCTCTGCGGCAGGAGCATCCGGCCTTGGATTTCCATTCCCGCTTGGTGCCTGTCCCGATCGAGAATTCTCGCTACCTCCTGGCTCTGCCGGCGCTCACCTTCGGCCATCGGCTTTTCGATTCCGCTGGCCGTCCTCTGGCGGGCTGGCAGGCTTATTGGCTGGCGTTGCGCCAGGTCCTGGGGGTGCTGAGTCCGGAGGCCCGGCCCTGGATCGAGACCGAGGTTTCCGTGCTGGATATGGGGCCGGCTCGCCTTTTGGGCATCCCTGGCGAGGCCTTCCCTGAGCTCGTCATCGGTGGTTATGACGGCCGTTATCGCTCCGGCCATCCCCTGGTCAAGCCCGAAAACGCAGATCCGCCTGATCTCGCCGCCGCTCCGCGGCCGCCTTACCTAAAGGACTTCATCCGACGGCCCTTGCCCATGGTCGTGGGGTTGGCCAATGATGAGATCGGGTACCTAGTCCCGAAGTATGACTTTAAGATTCGTGACAATCGTCTTATGCTGCCGCGCCTGCCCGGAGACCATTACGAGGAGACCAATTCCATCGGTCCCGCGGCTACAGGCATCATCGTCCACACGGCCGAAGGGCTCCTGGGAGATCATCCATGAATAGAGTTAGAAACGGCGTGTCCTCCGATCGGCGTCAGGAACAAGCGTTCCTTCAAGCGGAACGATTGCGCGGCGCTGGTTTCTTATCGCGCGCTGCCGCGGGATACCGGGATGTTCTTAAGCGGCCTGCGGGCGGGGATCAGGACCTTTGGCTCGAATCCTGTCTTGGCTTGGTCTCGTGCCTGCGCAGCCTGGGTGAAACGGCCGAGGCGCGGCGGTTCTGGAACCTTGGTCGCAAGGCTGCGGCTGTGAAGGCCAGCCGTGAGATTCAAGAGCGGATGGATTTAGAGGGCGCTTTGATCGACCGCGCCGCCGGTCGCTATCGTATCAGTCTGGTGCGGTTAGAGCGCCACTTGGCGCGGTTCCGGAAACGGAAGGACTGGGCCGGGGCGGGGTTCGCGTTGTGGGCGATCGGCGGTGCTTTGCGTTTTTGCGGCCGCTTGGAGGATTCCCGGCGGGCGTTCCGTGAGAGTCTGCGCCTGGCGCGGCGCGCCTCCGATGCGGCGGGCGTTGCTTATGCGCTGTTCGGCATGGGGGGAGTGACCCGCATCCAAGGTCGTTTGACTGAGGCGCGGCGCCATTATGCGGCGGCGCTCCGGGCAGTGGAAGGCAGCGGGGACATTTTTGCCTTGGCTTATGCCCATTGCGGCCTGGCCAATGTCCTGCGCCAGCGTGGCGATGTGAGGGAGGCGGAACGCCATTATCGGCGGGCTCACGGGCTTTACCGCCGGCTGGAGGACCCTGTGGATTTAGCCTATGTGGACTGGGGGCTGGGCCAGATCTACCTGCGGCAGGGGAAGCTGCCCGCAGCCGAGAAGAGCCTACGCTTGGCTCTGGCTGCGTTTGCGCGCGGGGGGGAGACGCGAGGGGTCGTGCTTTGCGAAACCTCTCTGGCGGGGTTGCTTCATGCGCTGGGGCGGACGGCCGAGGCCGAGGGGCTCTTCGCGCGCGCCGTGCGGCGCGCGCGCCGGGCCGGGACACACACACCCATCTGGAACTCTTTACCTGAAGCCAGAAATCGGAGCGGGAGCGCCTGAGCCCCTCTTCCGAGGCGCTCATATCTTGAAATCGAGCCCGAGGTAGAGCTCCCGCGCCTTCGGGTCCTCGAGCAGTTGCTGGGAATTGCCTTCGACCAGGATCTTGCCGTCGAACATCAGATAGGCCCGCTCTATGATCGGGAGCGTTTCGCGCACATTATGGTCCGTGATCAGTATTCCGATGCCCCGGTCCTTGAGGCGGGAAATGAGCACTTTAAGATCTCCGATCGTGATGGGGTCGATGCCGACAAAGGGCTCATCAAGCAGGATGATCTTAGGCTCGTTGATCATCGCGCGGGCCACTTCCAGGCGCCGCTTCTCTCCGCCGGAGAGAGTCCAGGCCTTCTGCCGCCGTAGTTCCCAGAGGCCGAACTCCTCGAGCAGGGCCTTGACCCGCCGCATCTGCTCCAGACGGCTGGGGAGCGTGCGTTCCAGGACCGCGCGCAGGTTCTGTTCCACGGTCAGGCCCCGGAAGACCGTCGGCTCCTGGGCCAGATAACCGAGGCCATGCCGGGCCCGCTGGTACATGGGCATCGTCGTCACATCCTCGTCGTCGAAGAAAATGGATCCGGATTCCGGCCGCAGGAATCCGGCGAGGCTATAGAAGGTCGTGGTCTTGCCCGCGCCGTTGGGTCCCAACAGGCCTACGATCTCGCCGGAGGAAACGGTCAGAGACACGCCCTTGACTACTTGGCGTTCGCCATAGGACTTCTTGATTTCTTTTGCGCTCAGTTTCATCGTATGATGCTCGATAACTTTTTCTTGAATTGGATCCAGCCCCGGGCCTTGCCGTCCGCGTAGAGGCGGTCGGGGTTCTGCTTGCCGGTGAGCCGGTCCGCCTGCACGGCACCCGTCCAGTCGCCTTGCAGCAGCCGCAGGACTGGCCGGCCGCCGGAAACGGTCAGCGTCCCCTCATCCCCGCGTACGGAAGGCGCCGTCGCCGTGGAAACGACTCCGGCCGTATATACGGCTTCCAGGCCCCAGAGTTCGATGCGAGGACCCCAAATATGAACGCCGCCGGTCAGGCGCGCTCTCTGCTGGCCGGTCCAGTCGAGCCGAAGGGCCGAACCGAAATCCGGTGAGCCGGTGGAGACGATCCGTTCGAAAGCCACGGGCCCGCCGTGCGCGCCAACCAGGGCGCCGCGCTTCGTCTTTTGGTCGTATTGGGCGGTCTCGCCGTTCGCCACGACGATGTCCCCGGACTTGAGGCCGCGCTGCATTCGGATCCGCCCCCGGGCCTGCCAGGTCTGGTTTTCGGCGCGGTAGAGCGCCCAGTCCGAATTGAAGTGGTCCGGCCCGGAGCGATAGCTCACATCACCGATGAACTCCTCCTCCCGGTGCGGTTTGCGTCTGACGACCCATTCCTTGCTGCGCACCACGCTTCCGGCCGCGGCCGCCGCGCTAGGGGCGGGAGCCGCGGTCTGCGCCGAAGCCGGCCCGGTCAGAAGGAGCCATAGCCAGATCATCATCCAGCCGCCTTTTTTCGCACCAGCGACCTTTGATGGAAGATGTGGAGTTCCGAAAGGTCCGGTTTGGCCACCATGCCCCGGCCTTGGAGGTCGCCCTCTGGCCGGTGGATCTGGACTTCCGCGTCGGTGGTGAACAGGTTGCTCTTGGATGAATAGGCCAAAGTCGAGGTTTGCAGGACGGCGCGCTCCTCGACGGCGTCCACGACTACGGAACTAGAAAGCCAGACATCGTGCGTGTCCATGAGCACGCGCCCGTTGAGGGCGCTCAGTTTTGATGCCACCTTGCCGCCGCGGTAGAACTGCATGCGCGGTTCGGAGAGATTGGCATCTCCCATTTCCTCGTGCAGGACCGCGGTGCGCGCCTGCAGGTCCCAGATGAGGACTCCGCGTTCGGATTGCCGGAGGGTAAAATCCTCCATGATCTGTAGGGGCGTGGCCGCATTGCCCGCGATCCGACGGCATCCAGCTCCCGCCGCGATGAGCGCAAGGGCCAAGACCAGGACGCTGCGCGAGGGGGGGAGGATCATTTTTGAGATGGATGTGTGGCCGCCTCGGCCGGGGCTGCCGGCGGCGGCGCTTGCAGTTGGTCCTCGGGGATGTGTTTGTTTCCGTGGCGCAGCCAAGGCGTCATCTCTTCCGGTATATGGCGGATTTTGTAGGGACGGGGCAGGCGGCGCAGCAGATAGCTGATACCGAAGTAGGCTACGATGATGCAGGCATAGATGATGGCCAGAGTGCGGAGGTGCCAGCGCGCGTCAGGAAACCAGGCCGGGGGTATCGTGAGGTCCCGGCCGCATTTCTTACAGGTCTTGGCCGCATCCTTGTTCTCTTGGCCGCAATTCAGGCATTTCATGGGCGCTCCTTCTGCCGGCGGAAAGCCTTCGCCGCCGAGTCTATCCGGCGTATCTGCCGGAGGAATTCCGGCACGTCTTTCAGCGCCAGGGAGTTCGGGCCATCGGAAAGGGCCCGGTCTGGCCGAGGATGGGTCTCGAAGAAGACCCCCGCGATGCCCACGGCCGTCGCCGCTCGGGCCAGCGGCCAGGCGAAGCGCCGATCCCCTCCCGTGGCGCTCCCCAGGCTGCCCGGGGACTGCACGGCATGGGTCGCGTCGAATATCACGGGATAGCCGAGCTCGCGCATGACGGCCAAACCGCGCATGTCCACCACCAGGTTGCCGTAGCCGAAGGTCGTCCCGCGCTCCGTGAGGAGTATCTGGCGATTGCCCGTGGACTCTATCTTGCGCACCGCGTGCGCCATATCCCAAGGGGAAGCGGACTGCGCCTTCTTGATATTGATGGGCTTGCCCGTGCGCCCGCAGGCCAGGAGCATCTCCGTCTGGCGGCATAGAAAAGCCGGTATCTGCAGGACGTCTACATAACGGGCCGCCAGGGCGGCTTGGGCGGGCTCGTGGACATCGGTCAGGCAGGGGACGTTCAGGCTCCGCGCGACGCGCGCCAGTATCTGGAGCCCGATTTTAAACCCGGGCCCGCG
Organism: uncultured Elusimicrobia bacterium; assembly: GCA_903881545.1. Lineage (GTDB taxonomy): Bacteria > Elusimicrobiota > Elusimicrobia > UBA1565 > UBA9628 > UBA9628. The sequence continues at coordinate 1,342 of CAIRTQ010000024.1, read as the reverse complement.
AAAAGCGTCGACCGAGGTCCGGTTGGCCTTATCCGCCGAGCATTTGAGCACGAAGCCGACGCCCTGTCGGGAGCATTCCGCTTTGAGGGCCCGGCCGACGCGCCGCAGGGTTGCCTCCGACTCCATGGCGCAAAGCCCGCCGATGAAGGCCGCGGGGCTCGCGTTGTCGAAGACCACCCGTCCGATCTTCACGCGGATGGATTTAGTTTTCATGAGAGGGAGCGGCGCAATGGGCCAGGGCCGCGGCGACGAAATCCCGGAAGAGCGGATGCGGGCGCTCCGGCCGGCTCTTGAATTCTGGATGGAATTGCACAGCCACGAACCACGGATGGCCGCGCAGTTCGACGATCTCTACCAGGTCCTTCTCCGCGCAGACGCCGGCAACGGACAGGCCCGCGGCCTCAAGCCTGCGGCGGTACTTGTTGTTGAACTCATAGCGGTGACGATGCCGTTCGCGCACGACGCTCGCTCCGTAGGCCCGGTGCGCCAAGCTGCCTTTGCGGACCGCGCACTTATAGGTGCCCAGCCGCATGGTCGCGCCCTTGTTCTGGACGCCCTTCTGCTCGGGCAGCAGGTCGATGACCGGATGGCGCGTGCGCGCGTCGAACTCGGTGGAGTTGGCGCCGGCAAGCTTGAGCACGTTGCGCGTAAATTCGATGACCGCGACCTGCAGCCCGAGGCAGAGGCCCAGGAATGGGATGCGCAACTCGCGCGCCAAGCGCGCCGCCGCGATCTTGCCTGTAATGCCTCGGTCGCCGAACCCTCCCGGCACCAGAATCCCGCCGACATCCGAAAACTGGCGCTCGAAGCCCGGAGCGGTCGTCTCGACGAAACGGATGTTGACGCGCGCCTCGTTGGCGATGCCGCCGTGCACCAGGGCCTCGCTGACCGACTTGTAGGCGTCCTTGTAGTCCGTGTATTTCCCGGCCAGGGCGATGGTGACCTCGCGCCGGGGCCGATTCAGGCGATCGACCATGGCGGTCCAGGCCTGCAGGTCCTTGGAATGCGTGTGCCTGTGGGATTTTCGATGCCGCAGGCGCAGACGCAGGATGATCTGATCGTCGAGCCCCTGCTGGTGCAGGACCAGCGGGACCTCGTATATGCTGGCCATGTCGCGGGCCTCGATGACCGACTCCCGCGGCACATTGCAGAACAGGCTCAGCTTGGCCTTGATGTCGTCGTTGAGCGGCTTCTCGGTGCGGCAGATGATGATGTCCGGATTGATCCCGATCTCGCGGAGCTTGCCGACGCTGTGCTGGGTGGGCTTGGTCTTGAGCTCCTCGGAGGCCTTGAGGAAGGGGATGAGGGTCACGTGGACGTAGAGCACGTTCTCCTTGCCGCC
>CAIRTQ010000023.1 GCA_903881545.1 uncultured Elusimicrobia bacterium | reverse complement strand
CTTCGCGGCGTCCGGTGGCGCGCTCGGAGCCTTGCAGGCTCCTCACGCGCATCATTCAGGGCTTCGTTGAGGATTTAGGGACTTGGCCCGCTTTTCCCAACGCTGGGCGCGGACCTCGTCGCCGGCACGCCGCAGGGCTTCGGAGTAGCGCAGGCTTGTCGAGGCGTCTAGTTCGATGTCGCCTTGCCGTCGCGCGGTCCTGGCCGCGGTCCTGTAGGACTGCAACGCGTCGGTGGTCTGGCTCCGTTTTTCCAGCACCGCCGCCAGCAGGGCGGTCAGTTCGGGGTCCCGGCCATTTCCCAGACGGTCGCGTGCCAGGCCCAGAAGTCGCTTGGCTTCGTTGGGCTGGCCGAGGCGGTCAAGGGTATAGGCCTTGAGCAATAGGGGTTGGATGCTGTCCGGGGATTGGGCTATCCAACGGTCGAGTTCCGCGACCATTTGGGGTTGGAGCTTAGGATCGGAGAGGGGTTTGTCCAGCTCGTCGGGCCAGAGACGGCCCGGCGCCGCGAGCCGCGGGGGGAGGTCGGCGACCAGCCGGCCGTGCACTCCGGATCGGCGCAGGTAGACCAGGGCGTCGTCGTCGGCGTAGGCCAGGCGCCAGTCTGGGTCCTGGTCCAATATCCGGGTCGCGTAGCCGGCGCGGCGGTTGCGCAGCAGGGCGAAGTCGAACTTGTAGGTCTCGGCCAATGTCGGGAAGCGCTCCGGCCAGAGGCGGGCATCCTTCAGGAAGGAGGGGCCGTAGAGCGCGGCGCGGCAGTCCACGAACACGGGCCGGCTCAGGGTCAAGGCTAAGAGTTCGCAGCCGGTCTCGGGTTCGTTGAACATTCGTCCGCGGATCTCATGGGACCGGAGGAAGTCGATGGCCCCGGCCATGGCGGGTTTGGGCCCGCGGCAGCCGGCGGCGGGGCCGTAGGCGTCGTAGACCGCGCGCCAATGCCAGGCGCACAAGAGGGAGAGCGCCAAGGCGAGGGCCGCGGTGCGGCTGACCGTGCAACGCAAGGGGGTGAAAAAATGCGCGAGGCCCAAGGTCAGGATGGGGCAGGCGGCCATGATCGCGAGGGGCCGTAGGCCGGGCGTGAGTAAGGAGAGACCGAGCAAAAGCGCGCCGGTCAGGGACAGGAAGAATTCCTGCTGGAGGCAGACCCAGGCCGCGGCGGCGCCGCCGAAGACGAAGAGCTTGTAGAGCTCCGAGCCTGGGAACGGGCCGTAGGACGCGGCCGAGAATATGCTGGCCGCGGCGCCGAGGCCGCGGGGGGTGAGCGCGAGGCCGAGCGTGGCGGCGATGAGGATGGCGGAAAAGCGTAGGCGATCTTCCTTTTCGGCATTGATGCTGGTCTTGATGAACTTGAGCCCGGCCAGGACGATGCCGAGGCCGGCCGTGGCGCTATCGAAGTTGGACCAGAGGAGTTCGACGAGGCCGACTTGGAGGACGGTGGACCAGGAGAACGGCTTCTTGGGACGCAATATGCGGATGAGCAGGGCCAGGAAGAGGAAGTCGAGGGCGGCGGGGGTTTCCGCCATACCGGGCCAGGCCGCGGCGGCGCCGAGGCCGAGGACCGCGGCGGCGACGAGGGGGCTGCCGGCGCTGATGGGCAGGAGCAGGGCGAAGGCGAGGGCGATAGCGATGCCTTTGGCAACGATGAGAGCCTTGTAGCCGAGGGAGTGGTAGAGCAGGCGGAAGGCGACGTCGGTGAGCCAGGTGTCGGTGGTCCAGGGGCGGCCGGCGCAAGTGTAGGAGAATGTGTCCGTGTGGGGGAGGCTGTGCTTGGCGATTATGTCGGCGCCTGTCCTTATATGGAGCCAGGTCTCGGGCCGGTGGACGCAGTGGGCGCCGATGAGGAAGACGAAGAGGAAGAGGATTGTGGCCAGGGGCCAGTGGGGGTGGTGTGTGTCGTCTTGGCGATGGGCGGCGGAGTGGTGGGTCATGGGATTGGTCAGCCCACGGCCAGGATTGAACTGGCGACCTTCCGCTTACAAGGCGGGTGCTCTACCGCTGAGCTACGTGGGCAGCGCGGTTATTCTACAACAATATTCAGCTGAGCGCCGGGAGAGAGGGAGGGCCGTAGAAGCGTCCAAAGGCGTGCGCGAGTATGAGCGCCATGGCTATGCCGCCTGCGAACGCGATCAGGATGTGACGCCATTGGCGGGACTTGAAGTTTCCGACCCGACCCAGGAGTAGGTACGAGAAGGCGAGGGCCTGGGCGTTCATCTGGGTCTTGACGAATCGCGTTATCCGGTTATACTCCCGGTGTCGTTAGTTCGGGCCCGTCCTGAGTCCGGTGTCGTCGAAGTGGTCGGCAACGAGAAGTGTCTCAACGGACCGTACGCTGAAGTGAGGCCGGTGTCGCATCCTACAGTGCGTAAGTGGCCGTTGCAGTCGCGGTGCGTTCCGGACTCAGGACGGGTGTTCGACGGGATTTGAGGCGCCAAGGCAGTCGATAAAGCGACGCTTGCCTTGGTGCTTTGCTTTTTGGGTCTCTAAGAGAAGTTCCGCTTTTCCGCGGCGAACTCGGCCGCCTTGCGCACATGGGCGTTGCGGTCGCGCACCAAGCGCCGCAGTCCCGGCAGGTCGTTGCTCTGTCCGAACTCGCAGAGGAGTTCGCAGGCCCAGACGCGCAGGCGCGGCAGAGGGTCGAGCTTCCAAAGGTCGAAGAGGCGGTGCCAAGTATTTTCCGAGGCGGTGCGCCGCAGCGTCCGCTCAGCTTCCTTGCGAACGAACTCTTCCTTGTCCTTGCGTGAGAGCGCCCAGACCGATCCATGATCCTCGGGTGACCAGAGTTCGCCCAACGCGCGCACGGCGTGGAAGCGCATCTGCGGTTCGGCCGAGGCCAGCAACGTGATGAGGCGCGCTCGTGCAGCGCGAAGCTTCAAACGGGCGGCTGCGTCGCAGGCGGTGCGCACGATTTGTTGCACAGGGTCGGCCAGCGCGTTGATGACCAGCTCGGCGGCTTGCGCTCCTTGTGGGTGTGTGCCTAGGCATTGCACTGCCAGGTTGCGCAGACTCCAGTCTTGGTTCTTGGCCGTTTCAGCCAGGAGGGCCACAGCTTCTGGCTCGGGCTTATAGCCGAGAGCCAAGCAGGCGGCCCAGGCCAGAGGACCGGGCATGCCGAGTCGTTCGCGCAAATCATTCACCGAGGCGTCGTAGGGAATCGGGACGCCGAATGCTTGGGACGGCTTGTGCGTTTCGGAGGGCATGACTAAGTGTACCATACCCCTACGGTAGCACCGCAAAAAAAGCCGCCCCAGGCACCGCCCGAACTCCGTCGCAATCCCCCAACTGCTTCCTCCCTGCCGCCACCAGCATCGCCGGCACCTTCCCCATTCGCGCCGCGAAATATTTCAAGCTCCTCGTCTCTCCTGCCTCACCTGCGGTCGTCCCCACCAGTAAGAACGGCTTCCGGTTTAGCGTCAGCAGGAAAGGCACGCTCCTCTTCTCCTTGTCCCGAATGTGATGCAGCTCTAGTTTCCCTTGCCCCCAGTCCTCGCAAAAATGACACCACCGCAAGAGCGCGCACGCCGTCATGTTCTCAAAGCGCCGCTCCGCGTCATCCACCTCTGACCAATCGTAAAGGTAAAACTTCGGCGCCAGGCGCAGGCAGCGCTCCAGCCGGCCCGCAAACGGCGCCACCCGGAAGCAAAAGTGCAGATGCTCCAGCCTGGCCGCCCAAAGCCTGGCGGAGGCGATGTTCACCCCTAAGTCCCTCCGGAGCTTATTAAAGGAGAGGATAGACCCTGTCTGGGCCAAGATTAGGGCCACCAGATGCTCTACGCTGGAAAGCATCTGAATCCTGGACAGATCCCTCAGGTCTTCCTTTATAAGACGCTCATGCCGTTCTCGCAGCCAAATAACATGTCTTTTCTGATTCTGGGCCACAAAAGCCTCAGGAAACCCGCCAAAACGCAGAAGAGCCTCAAAAGCCTCCCTGGAACGGCGGCCAGGGCTGGGGGGGGCTTTCAGCAAGGAATCGAGTACCTTTGCAGGGGTATCCTTGTCTGGTGAAAAGACTGTCTGGAGTGCTTCTGATAGTGAAAAAGGATGTATATGGTACTGTTTACAATTCGAAATCTCTTGGTTTTTCAACTGCATAGATAAATTGCAAATTCCGCTGCTTATTACAATGAAATCTATTTTTGAACTTCTAGTTTTCCACAAATTGTGCATATATTGCTTCCATTGTGGAAAGTGGTTGATTTCATCAATAACGGCAAGCACTTTTTTGAAAAGCAGAGGCTGGTATGAGTCAAGGAATGCGTACGGGGACATGGCTGACTGCCTGCGGAACTCGAAATCGCCCCAATCGCCGTAAACGCCCTGGCTACCGCGCCGGGTTTGGAGTTCCTTGGCCAAGGTTGTCTTGCCCAATCCTCGCGGTCCGGTCAGGAAAGCCAGCTTCGGCCGTGCGGTGCGGAAATGGCCGGACTCTAAAAGCCCCAAGAGCGATCGTTCCAAGTGACTATTATATCATATGCATGACAAAAAGTCATACTAATAAATGCCCCCGCCAGACCTCCGGAAATAGGCATCTCGCGTAAAATCCCCGCAACACCGTAAAAATATTTTTGCTGTTTTCCGTCGAGAAAACACTTGAAAAAATAATGCTTGACACGCCGCAGTCGTTTCGTGCTATAATGTCGTTGTCAGCTTGTGAAGTCAAGCGGACGGCAATGCAACTTGCCGCTACCTGACTTCCCCAAGCAGGGGAAGTTAGCAGGGTAAGTTTTGGTCTTTGACAATCGGGTTTGCCGACGAATTGGCGTCCTGTCCGTGAACGGCCGCAGTGGCCGGGATCGAGAGGGCGCTAAGGATAATGGTGTGTTTCGCCGCAGGAACGCGGACGTTCGCGGGAAAGCGGTGGAAACAAGGAAGATAGAGTCAGTTCTTTCCATTTTGGATAAAAACGGAAGTACCGGCCTCTTAGGGCAGGGAAAACGTCCAAACCTTTAAATGGAGAGTTTGATCCTGGCTCAGAATTAACGCTGGCAGAGTGCATAACACATGCAAGTCGAGCGAGTTCTGCAGATTATCGTAGAGCTAGCGGCAGACG